>JASIBM010000061.1 GCA_030045175.1 Streptosporangiaceae bacterium
GGACTGCCCGAGCAGCCGCTCGCTGCGACCCCAGCCGTAACCCTCGGCCGTGTCGAAGCAGTTGATGCCGAGCTCGAGCGCCCGGCGAACCAGGGCGCGGGCAAGATGCGGGTCGAACGTCTTCTCCCCGAAGCGCATCGTTCCCAGGCCGACCTTGCTCACCGGCGGCAGGCCGCCGGCGGTCACGTAGTCCATGAGTGCGTCCTCCTGACGCCCGCCGTGGCCGGACCAGGCGCTGGCGCGGCATTGCCGTCCGATTACAGGACATTAGTGTAGCGTTAGGAGGCACGGAGGGTTTCGTTAGGAGGCGGAAGGGATAAACTCCCGGCGTGCCAAGAAGCCCCGTCCTGCGCGATCACATTGCCGCCGCCATACTCGACAAGGCGGCAGGAATCCTCGCCGAGCGCCGCGAGGCGGCCAGCCTCGCCGAGATCGCCGAGGCCGCCGGCGTCGCGCGCTCCACGCTCTACCGGTACTTCCCCAGCCGCGACGCGCTGTTGCGGGCCCTCGCCGACACCGCCGAAGCCGAGATCCAGGCCCGCATCGGCGAGGCCACGCCGGGCGCGCTGCCCGTGCCTGAGGCAATCGCCCGGCTGACCCGCGGGCTCATCGCGGCCGGCAGCAAGTACATCGCCCTGGCGTACCTGTGGCACAAGCCCGCCGGCTCTGCCGGGCGGGCCAGCGAATCCCTGCTCCCGCTCTTCCGCCGCGGTATCGCCGACGGGACGCTGCGCGGCGACCTGCCAGCCGAGGCACTGCTCGGCATCTACGCCGACCTCATCGAGGGCGCGATCACCCGGTCGGCCGGCGACCACGCCGGCGTGGAGGAAACCAGCGCAGCCGTGCTCACCGTCTTCCTCAACGGCGCCCTCAGCCGATGATCCCGGCGGGCTAGCTCCTCAGCCCTCGCGCATCTGCCGGCCGGCGGGCTAGGGTCGGTGGGGTGAGCAGGAGAAGCGAGCAGCTCAGCGAGGCGCTGCACGACTACGTCGTGGCGCACAGCACCCAGCCAGATGAGATCCTGCGCGATCTCGCCAAAGAAACGGCCAGTCGCTTCGCGGACGAGGCCGACATGCAGATCGGGCCAGAGCAGGGCACCTTCATGACGCTGCTCGCCCGCCTGATCGGCGCCAAGGACGCCGTCGAGGTCGGCACGTTCACCGGCTATTCGGCGATCTGCGTCGCGAGGGGCCTGGCCGCCGGCGGGCGGCTGTTGTGCTGCGACGTCAGTGAGGAGTGGACGTCTGTCGCCAGGGCTTACTGGCAGCGCGCTGGCCTCGCGGACAAGATCGAGCTCAGGCTCGCGCCCGCCGCGCAGACGCTCAGGGAACTGCCGCCAGCAACGAGCTTCGACTTCGCGTTCATCGACGCTGACAAGGTCGGGTACGTGGAGTACTGGGACCTGATCGTGCCGCTGATCAGGCCGGGCGGCGTGATCCTGGTCGATAACACGCTCTCGAGCGGCCGGGTGATCGACCACGGCGAGCAAGGCGACGCCGTGCAGGGCATCAGGCGGTTCAACGGGCGCGCCCTGGCCGACGACAGGGTCGAGCTCGTGCTGCTGCCGATTGGTGACGGCCTGACGATGGCGCGCAAGCTCTGAGCCGCCGCGGGTAACGACAGGCGCCGGTACAGCTCGGGGCGGCGGTCGGCGTGGGCGTCGTTGCGCGGGCCAGTTGACTTGTCGCGCGCCTGCCGCAGGTCGCACCCGGCGATCAGGATCTCCTGCCGGGCGCCCGAGCCGGCCGACGAGCTTGCCGGGCCCGCCAGCGGGTAGCCGTCTGGCCCGGCGATAACGCTGCCGCCGGCCCAGCGCAGGCCGCGCTCGTCGCCGCACCGGCAGGCCGCGGCGACGAACATCCGGTTATGGAACGCGGCCACCTGGACGTTCGCCGTCATGATCGGCCTCTCGCCAGCCGGCACGGGCTCGGCGGGCCAGTTGGTCGGGAGGGCGAGCAATTCCGCTCCGGCTAGCGCGGGCAACCGCACCCACTCGGGGAACTCGACGTCGTAGCAGATCATGACGGCGATCCGGCCGAACCTGGTGGCCACGACCGGCGGCGACGCCTCGCCCGGCGTGAAGAAATCCGCCTCAGCGTCCCACAGGTGCACCTTGCGGTACACCGCACGGACGCCGTCCGGGTCGACGAGCATGGCGCTGTTGTACAGGCGACCACCCGCACCAAGCTCGCAGAAGCCGCCGACGATCACGATCTGGTGCGCCTGCGCCAGGCGCACCCACTGCGCGGCGGTTTGTCCCCCTGGCGGCTCGGCGAGCGCGCGCGCCTCCGCGTTGCTGGCGAAGGCATAGCCAGATGGGGTCAGCTCCGGCAGCACCACGACCTGAGCGCGCCGCGTCGCCGCCTGCGTGATGGCGGCCGACGCTGCGGCACGATTCGCCTCGATCTCGCCAACCTGCAGGCTGAGCTGGCACGACGCCACGATGACTGGCGGTGCGCCGAGATCAGTTGCCACTGGGCCACCATAGCGGCGCTAGCCCGATACTATGTCGGCCTATGACCGGGCTGTTTACGAGGATCATCCCGATCCTCTTCGTGAGCGATCTGCGGGCGGAGCGCGACTTCTACCTCCGCCTCGGATTCCGGGTCACCTACGAGGGCCCGGAGTATCCGTATTTCCTCGCGCTCGGCCACGGACCTGTGGAATTCGGGATCGAGTGGCACGAGGGCTACTCGCCGGCCGGCCCGGACCGGGTGCTGACCTGGCAGCTCGGCGTGAGCGACCTCGACCAGGCCAAGAAGCTCTTCGACGACGCTGGCGTGCCCTACCGGGAAGAGCTCATGACGCCGAGCCCCGACTGGCAATACCGCGTGCTGCACGCGCGCACGCCCAACGGCTATCACCTCCTGCTCGAAGAGGGCAGCACCTGACGGCCGGCGGCTGGTAGCGTCGGCAGCCAGCCCGCCGAGGGGGGTTGATGGGCACCGCTACCGGACCGGTGTATCTACGAGTTCTCGAGGATCTGCGGGCGCGGATCCATGCGGGCGTGCTCGAGCCAGGAGCGCGGGTACCGTCCCGCAACGCGATCATCACGAACTACGGCGTCGGCGAGACGGCGGCAAAGCACGCGCTCGCCGCGCTCGTGGCCGAGGGCCTGATCGAGGCCAGGCCGGGCTCTGGCTGCTACGTGCGCGGGGCTCCCTCGATCCAGCTACTCGAGCACGACAGGCCCCGGTCGCCAGGATCGCCGTTCGGTGTCGAAGAGATCGCGATGATCGCGACCGGGCAGGCGGGTGATCAGGTCCAGGCGGTGCCCCGCAGGCTGGGCTGGGAGCACCAGACCGAGCGCGCTCCCGCCCCGGCGAGGATCGCCGGGCTGCTGGGCTTGCCGCGTGCCGCTGAGGTGATCGCGACCAGGTACCTGCTGACCGCGGACGGCAAGCCGGTGCAGCTCGCGACCAGCTATGAGCCTGCCGCGCTGACCGCGGGGAGCCCCGTCGCCATTCCCGAGCAAGGCATGCTGGCTGGCCGTGGCGTCGTCGAGCGGATGCGGTCGATCGGGGTGATGGTGGACGAGATGACAGAAGACGTATCCGTGCGGCCGTCGCTTCGGGCCGAGGCGATGGCGCTCGGCCTGCCGCCGGCCGCCCTCGTCCTCGCCGTGGAGCGCGCGCATCACGCGGCTGGCCGCGCGGTGGAAGTCTGCGAGGTGGTGATCCCCGCCGGCGGCGTCCGGCTCAGGTACCGCTTTCCCGTCGCCGGGGACGAGCTCGTGACCCCGGGCGCGCGGTGAGCGAGGCGCCGGGTGATCTGGCGATGGCCCCTGGGTGATCCGGGTGGCGCCATGCGACGATGAACCATGCGGATCACCAACATAGCCTCGACCGACCTTTTCGTCGGCCCGCACGAGCGCCCGCTTCAGGTCGTCCGGGTAACCCTGGTCAACGATGGGCCGGGCATGCTGCGCAACC
Organism: Streptosporangiaceae bacterium; assembly: GCA_030045175.1. Lineage (GTDB taxonomy): Bacteria > Actinomycetota > Actinomycetes > Streptosporangiales > Streptosporangiaceae > Chersky-822. The sequence continues at coordinate 3,933 of JASIBM010000061.1, forward strand.
TCGAGGCTGAGTGCGCCGTTAGCGTCGTCGGCGCCGGGGTGGACACCCCCCAGCCGGCCACCATGAAGGGCCTGGTGCACGGCGAGGAGAGGACCCTGGACGTCGGCGTCCTCGTCGCAGCGCCGGCCGCGACCGGCAGCTCGCGACCGGTCACCGTGATCGCCAGGACCGAGGCCTGGCACTCGGAGGAATCCGGGCAGATCACCGTCGCCGAGCCGGGCTGGACGATGTGGATGGTCAGCCACTTCCACTACGACCCGGTGTGGTGGAACACCCAGGGCAGGTTCGCCCAGACCTGGCCGTTGCTGCCGCTCGAAGACGGCAGGATGCCTGATGTCAGGACCGTGTTCGAGCTGGTCAAGCTGCACCTGGACGAGGCCAGGAAGGATCCGGACTACAAGTTCGTGCTGGCCGAGCTCGACTACCTCAAGCCCTACTTTGACACCTACCCGGGTGAGCGGGCCGACCTGCTCGCCATGATAGAGGCCGGCCGGATTGAGATAGTCGGCGGCAGCTATAACGAGCCCAACACCAACCTGACCTGCGCCGAGTCGACGATCAGGAACGCGATCTACGGGCTGGAGTATCAGCGGAAGGTACTCGGGGCGAATCCGACGACGTCGTGGATGCTCGACGCATTCGGCTTCGACCCCTCCTACCCCGGCCTGATGGCCGCGGCCGGGCTGGCCGAGTCGTCATGGGCGCGCGGCCCGTTCCATCAGTGGGGGCCAAGCCGGGCGAACGAGGACGGCAACAAGCAGATGCAGTTCGCGGCGGAATTCGAGTGGCTCTCACCGGACGGCTCCGGCCTGCTGACGAGCTACATGCCGAACCATTACTCGGCGGGCTGGATCACCCAGCACGCCGCCGACCTCGCGACGGCCTGCGCCGACGCCTACGGCCAGTTCAGGCAGCTCGCTCCGGTGTCGGCCACGAGGAACGTGCTGCTGCCAGTCGGCGGTGACCACGTCGTGCCGTCGAAGTGGGCGACCGCGATCCACCGCGACTGGAGCGCCCGCTACCTGTGGCCTCGGTTCCGCACCGCGGTACCGAGGGAGTATTTCGAGGCGGTTCGCAGCGAGGCGGCCGCGAGCGGCGCCTGGTTCATGCCGCAGACCAGGGACATGAACCCGGTCTATCCGGGCAAGGACGTCACCTACATCGACACCAAGCAGGCGCAGCGGGACGCGGAGATCGCGCTGCTTGACGGGGAGCGGCTGGCGACGCTGGCCTGGCTCGCCGGCGCGGATTACCCGGCGGCGAGCCTGGACAAGGCGTGGCGGCAGCTGGTCTTCGGCGCGCACCACGACGCGATCACAGGGACCGAGGGCGACCAGGTCTATCTCGACCTGCTTGGCGGGTGGCGGGAGGCGTTCGAGCGCGGAGATCAGGCGCGCAAGGATGCCGCGCGCTACCTGGCAGGCCTGGCAGACACCGCATCGGCGCGGGGGCAGGCCGGATCGACGCGCGCCGTGGTCGTCTTCAACACCATCTCCAGGCCTCGCTCGGGGCTGGCCAGGATCGAGCTGAAGTTCGAGCAGGGGACGGCCGGGGCGATCCGGCTGAGCGATGAGTCCGGAGCGGACGCCGCCTTCCTGGCCGAGGGCGTCAGCTACCATCCCGACGGCTCGCTCGCGGCCGCGACGCTGACCTTCCGCGCCAGGCAGGTGCCCGCCGTCGGCTACCGGACGTACCTGGCGCATCTCACGCCACCCGCTAGCCCCGCCGGGTCAGAGTGGGCGCGGGCAGCCGGCTGGCGCCAGGCCGACGGCCTGGAGATCGAGAACGAGACGTTCACGGTGGTCGCCGACGGCGACCGTGGCGGCGTGCTGCGCTCGATCATCGACCGGCGAACGGGGACCGAGTTGCTGGCAGGGCCCGGCAATGAGCTCGTGATCGCGGAGGAGTACCCGAACCACCCGCGCTGGGGCGAGGGTCCCTGGCTGCTCTGCCCGACCGGCGCCGTGCAGGGGTCGGCGAGCAGGCCGGCCACCGTCCGGGCGGAGCGGTGCCCGATCGGCGCCCGGCTCGTGGCCGAGCTTGAGGTCGACGACCTGCGGATCGCGGCGGAAACGCTGCTCTGGGACGACGCGGAGCAGGTCGAGTTCCGCACCCACGTGGACGGCTCGATCGGCCATGACAGGCTGCTGCGGGTAAGGTTCGCCGCCGACGTTCCTGGCGGCCTGCCGGTTTTCCAGGCCGGCCTGTCGGTGGTCGGCCGCTCCCCCGGCCTCGCCGAGGTCGATGTGGCCAAGCATCCCTACACGCTGGACAACCCGGCGCAGGAGTGGTTCGCCGTCGGCTCGACCGCGCGAGTGGCGCTCACTGGCGAGGCAGGCGAGCGGCAGCTGCGCGCGATCGGCGTGGCCGAGGTGATCGCCCCGGCCGACCCGGCCACCGACGCGTTCGCCGCGCGGGACGTCGGCGCGGGCGGCAAGCACCGGCAGGCGGTCAGGAGCCTGCTGATCGCGCTCGCCCGGCAGGGCGTGACCGCGACCTGCTCGGTTCCCGAGGGCACCAGGTACGGGTGGCTCGAGCTCGACTCCAACGCGCCCGACGTGCGGATCGCGGTCGGCGGGCCGGAGGATAACGCGTTTACCGCGCGGGTGCTCGCCGCGGCCGACCCGGCCACCGCCGACAGCCTGCGGCGCCAGCTAGCCGACTCCGGGATCGCCAGGGTTTACATCCCAGCCAGCCGGCCGAGGCAGAACGCGTTCACCGCCGACATCGACCTGCGCGGGCCGGCCGACCTGCCGGTGATCATCGTGGCCGGCCAGGACCTGGACGCGGCGATCGCCGCGCTGATCGAGGACCTGGGCGACGCGCTGATCGAGGTGCCCTGCCCGGAGCTAGCCCGTGACGCCGAGCCCGACCTGGCCGGGCACGCCGTCGCGCTGCTCAACCGGGGCTTGCCAAGCAGCCTGGTGACACCTGGCGGCGAAGCGTTCATCTCGCTGATGCGGTCGTGCAGTGAGTGGCCGTGCGGGGTGTGGATAGACGGGGACAAGCGCGCCGTCCCTGACGGCAGCAGCTTCGCGTGGCAGCACTGGAGCCATACCTTCGAGTACGCGCTCGCCGCAGGCGCGGGCGACTGGCGGACGGCCGGCTTCGCCGTCGCCGGGCAGGACTACAACCACCCCTTGCTGACCTGCGAGACCGGCCTGCACGGCGGGCCCTTGCCCGCGGCCGCGAGCCTGGCCAGCGTGACTCCCGCGGGGGTGGACCTGATGGCGCTGAAGCCGAGCGGCAACCCGCTCGCCCCGCTCGGCCAGCCAGACCGGCGCGGCGGCGTCACCGTGCGGCTGCGGGACCTGGGCGGGCAGGCGGGGCCGACGACCGCGTCGATCCGCTTGTTCACCGGCCTCGCGTCGGCGCGGCTCAGCGGGCTGCTCGAGGAAGCCGACGGCGAGCCGGTCGCCTGCCAGGACGGCGAGGCTCGCGTCAGCGTGCCAGAACGCGGCACCGTGACGCTGCTCGCGCACCCGGCTGGCACCGCAGGGGGTTCTGGGCCATCGGGGTCCGGGGTGTCCCCGGATGACGCTGTGTCCCCCCAGGCCAGCACCGCGGGGGGTTCTGGGCCAGCGGGGCCGGGGGCGCCGCCCGAGCCCGCGCAGCCGGTCTTCACCAGGTACTGGCTGCACGGCAAGGGGCCAGCCCCGGCCGGGAACGTCCCCGTGGCCGTGCACCTGTCGCCCGCCAACGTCACGCTCACGGCCGGCGACTCGGCCGTGGTCAGCCTCACCGTCGCCTGCGGCCCGAGCCCGGCGGCCGGCACGGTCGCCCTCCAGGTGCCGCCCGGCCTGCGCCTGGGGCCGGCCACCCCGGCGACCTTGACCTACGACCTGGCACCCAACGGCTTCGCCGCCTGGGACCTCGTCGTGCAGGCACCGCAGGAGGCATCGCCGTCCAGGCAGTACCTGACGGCGAGGATCACCGACACCGCCGGCCAGTCGCTCGAGGACGCCGTCCTCGTCGCGGTCAGCCCCGTTCCAGCGCCGCCGCCCGACCTGCCACTGCTCGAGCTCGTCCCGCACATCGAGGCGCTGGCCCAGGCCGAGGCCAGCGAGGCGGTGCTCAGCTCGGTCACTGGCCATCTTGAGCTGCCGCCCGGCGGCAACGCGGCCCTGGCCGTCCGGCTGGCCAACAACAGCGACGCGGAGCTGCACGGCGAGGCACAGCTCATCTCGCCACACGGAAGCTGGGCCGCCGTTACGCCATGGACGACTGGGTTCTGCGCGCCCGCGGGCGAGAGCGTGACGCTGAGCTTCCAGGTGGCGATTCCGGCCGACGCCCGGCCGGGCCAGCGGTGGTGGGCACTGGTCAAAGTCATGTACTTCGGGCGGCTCCGCTACAGCGAGCCGGTCTGGATTCATGTCGTTCGCTGACGACCTCGCGCGAAGGTGCCACAATGGCAGGAAAACATCCTGAGCATCCAGACAACCCATGGATTCGGATATAAGCCTCAAAAAGCTTAGTAGCGCAAAACTCGGGAACCTCCCGGCGGAGCCAAACGGCTTTATCGGCCGCGAACGCGACCTGACGGACCTGATAACCATGTTCCGCCGGGTACGTCAGCTTACCCTGTGCGGGCCCGGCGGGATCGGGAAGACCAGGCTGGCGCTCCGGCTCACCACCGCGCTCGCGCCCGATTACCCGGACGGCGCCTGGATCATCGACCTGGCTGATGCCTCGCCTGGCGTGCCAGGCGCTGAGACCGCCGGGCGCCTGGTACCGCTGCTCACGGCCGCGATCGGCATCCGGCAGGAAGCTGACAGGCCGCTAGCGGAGACGCTCACCGAGGCGCTGCGCGGCCGGACGATGCTGCTGATCCTGGACACCTGCGAGCACGTGATCGCGGCCTGCGCGGACCTCGTGCCCATGCTCCTCGGCGCCTGCCCAGGGCTGCGGCTGATCGCCACCAGCCGGGAACCGCTCGGGGTGCGCGGCGAGGTGGTGTGGCGGGTGCCGCCACTACGGGTGCCGCCGGCCGGGTCCGCCGCTGACCAGGCCGCCGACGTGGCGGCGTACGAGGCCGTCAGGTTGTTCGTCGCCAGGGCAGCGGCCGTGCGGCCGGGGTTCAGCCTGGACCAGGCCAACGCGGCTGCCGTGACAGAGGTGTGCCGCACGCTCGACGGCGTGCCGCTGGCCGTTGAGCTAGCGGCCGCTGGGATCAGGGCCATGTCCGCCGAGCAGATCCGCCTGCGGCTCGCGCACAGCTTCGGGCTGCTCGCCGCCGGCGACCGGGCCGCTCCGCCACGGCATCAGACCCTGCACGCGGCGGTGGCGTGGAGTTACGACCAGCTCAGCGAGCCTGAGCGGATACTGCTCGGGCGGCTGTCTGTGTTCGGTGACTGGAGCCTGGAGATGGCCGAGCAGGTCTGCGCCGGCGGCGACATCGACCCGGCCGACGTGCTCTACCTGCTGACGGCGCTGATCGACAAGTCCCTGGTCAGCCTCGACGGCGAGATCGGCGGCGAGGCGCGGTACCACCTGCTCGGCACGGTCAGGGAGTTCGCCGCAGGGCAAGCGAGCGCCACCGGCGAGCTGCCAGGGCTCCGGGTGGCGCACCGCGATTACATGCTCAGCCTGGCCGAGCAGATCGCCGGGCAGGCGTTCGTCCGCGGCGAGCCGTCCTGGGACGCCAGGGTCATGATGTACCACAGCGTCCGGGCCGAGCGGGCGAACTTCCGCCTCGCGCTGGCGTGCTGCGCCGAGCGCGGGGACGCCACCGAGGGACTGCGGCTGTGCTGCTCGCTCGCCGGAAGCTGGCTCGCCAGCGGTGACGTGGCCGAGGGCGCCAGCTGGATTGACCAGATGCTGGCGCTCGGCCAGGTGGTACCGCCCGGCCTGGCCGCACGTGCCCACGCGGTGCGGGCGGAGCTCGCGTTCGAGCAGCAGGACTACGACGGCGTCAGCGACCACGCGCGGGCCTGCGTCGCCTTGAGCACGCCACCGTCCGACCGCGACAGGGGCGACGGCAACCTGCCCGGCGGCCTGCGGCTGCTCGCGCTCCTGGCGCTGCGGACCGGGCACCTCGCTGACGCGCTGACGCACGCCGAGGCCGCCGCCCAGTCGGCCAGGCAGATGGGCGATGACTGGGAGGAAGGGGTGGCGCTGGCCACCAGGGCGGCGGTGATCGCGAGCCAGGGCAAGCTGACGGACGCACAGCTCGCCTATGAGCAAGCCCTCGACGTGCTCAAGGACAACAACGGCTGGGGCGTGGCGAACGCCCTGTACGGCCTCGGCCGGCTTGCCAGGAGCCGCAAGGACCCGGTCGCCGCCGTGCGCTACTTCGGCGATGCGCTGGCCATCTACCGGCAGATCGACGCCAGGCCCGAGATGGCCAGCTGCCTGGCCGGCATCGGCTGGGTGGCCTTGTCCAGGCCGGACCTCGCGGACGCGAGGACCAGCCTGACCGAGAGCATGCGGCTGAGCCTGGCCACCGGCCAGCGGCTGGCCATCGCCCGCAGCTTGTCCGCGCTCGCCGTGCTCGCGCTCGCCTCCGGGGAGATGCAGGCCGCCGCCAAGGTCGCGGGGGCCGCCCACGCGCTGCTCGAGGCGGTCGGCGCGCGATCGTCGTCGACGGGCCGGCGGCTTGACGAGGTTCTGGCCGCCGCGCGCGACGCGCTCGGGCCTGACGCCGTGGCTGCGCTGGCCGATCAGGGCGCGTCGATGAGCCCGCACGAGATCGCCGGCCTCGCCGCGGCCGCCGTGCCTGAGGCCAGCCCAGCCGGCCAGGACAGCCCAGCCGGCCAGGACAGCGCCGCCGGCCAGGACAGCCCAGCCGGTCAGGCCGGGCTGCCCCGTGCCCCGGCGGCCAGCAGCCTCCCGCAGCTGACCGGGCGCGAGAGCGAGGTCGCGGTGCTGGTCGCGGCCGGATTGTCCAACCGGGCCATCGGCGAGCACCTGGTCATCAGCGTCGCCACGGTGGCGCGGCATGTCGCCAACATCTTCGCCAAGCTGGGCCTCACATCCCGTGCCCAGGTGGCCGCGTGGGTAGCCAGCAGCCAGCAAGCCAGCAGCCAGCAAGACGGC
>JASIBM010000414.1 GCA_030045175.1 Streptosporangiaceae bacterium
GGACGCCGGGGCAGCAGGTCGCCCTCCGCCAGGTGCAGGTCGGTGCGGCAGACCCCGCAGCAGATCACCCGGACAAGCAACTCGCCGGCGCCTGGCTCGGGGACCGGCCGGTCGACCAGGCGCAACGGCCCGGTGGTAACCGGACCCGGCTCGTGGACCACCCACGCGCGCATGGCTCAAGCCTACGTTCCGGCCTCGCCCGGCCGGCTGCGGGCTCGCGGGCTAGTGGGCTCGCGGACCGGCTTGTCGCGGCGTCGCGCCTAGCGCGCGCCGAACTCGGTCACCGAGTTACCGTCCGCGTTCGCGACCCAGACATTCCCGCCGCTGACCGCGACAGCGACCGGGTACTTGAAGTGGTACCGACCGCCCGTCAGGGTCCGCACCCAGCTGCCGTGGGTCACGTTCATCTCGGTGACCGACTCGCCATCGGCGTTGGCGACCCACAGGTGCGCGCCGTCGGCCGCGATGGCACCCGGGTAGCTGAAGTCGTAACCGCCGCCGGACAGCGTGCTGAGCCAGGCGCCGCTGCTTGTGCTCAGCTCGGTCACCGAGTTGCCGCCGTCGCTGCTGGAGTTGGCGACCCACAGCGCCCCGCTGGTGGCCGCCATCGCGTCTGGCAGGCTGAAGCCGTAATTGCCGCCGGTCAGCAGCTTGATGTAGCTGCCGTCGCTGGCGTTGAGCTCAGTGACCGACCCGGCCCCGCCGCCGTTGGCGACCCAGAGGGTGCCGCCGGTCACGACCAGCGACTGAGGCGCGCTGAAGCCGCCGGCCTTGCCGGTCACGGTGGCTACCCAGTCGCCGTTGCTCGCCCTCAGCTCGGTGACCGACCCGTACCTCGCCGACCCGTCCGCGTTGCCGATCCACGCGTCGGGACCGTAGAAGGCGATCGAGTCCGGCGAGTCGAATCGGTAATTCCCGCCGGACAGCACGCGCACGAGGCTGCCGTCGCTTGCGTTCAGCACGGTCACCGAGTCACCGGCGACGTTGGTCACCCAGACATAGGGGCCGCTGGCCGCGATCGCCCCTGGCTGGTCGAAGCCGTAGCTACGGCCGGCGATGACCCTGATCAGCCGCCCGTTGCCGGCGTTCAGCTCGGTCACCGAGTTGCCTGTCTCATTCGCGACCCAGACGTCTGAGCCTGCCACTGCTATCGCCCACGGGCGATTGAAGCCGTAGCGGGCACCCGAGTAGAACTGCACCGAGGCGGCCGCGTGCTTGGTCGTGCCTGACGAGCCGGCCGCGAGCAAGATCCCGATCGCAGCGAAGATCACTATGACCACGCCGCCGATCCAGATCAGCGGCCTGATGCCAGAGCCGGGACGGGGCCTGGGGCTGACCGGCGGCTGCCAGGCAAGGGGCGCCGTGCCAGGGACGGCGGCGCCTGACACGGGCTGGCGCGCGCGGCCGGCCTGACCGTCAGCGTCCGATGGAGTGGTCGGCACCTGCGGGCTCCCTCAGCTGGCCGGGAACTCGGTCACCGAGTTCCCGTCCGCGTTCGCCACCCAGACGTGCCCCCCGCCGACCAGGATGGCTGCCGGGTACTTGAAGTCGTACTCACCGCCCACCAGGGTGCGAACCCAGCCGCCGTCGGTCACGTTCATCTCGGTGACCGAATCGCCGTTCGCATTGCCTACCCACAGGTGCGTGCCGTCTGAGGTGATGGAGCCAGGGTAGGCGAAGCCGTAGCTACCACCAGCCAGGGTCCGCACCCACGTGCCGTCGCTCGCGCTCATCTGCGTCACGGAACCACCGTTGGTGCCGCCTGCGTTGTCGACCCAGATGCTGCCGCCCGCCGCAGCCAGGGCGTCCGGTTCGTTGAAGTTATAGCCTTTCTGGAACAGCTGCCCGTAGCTGCCGTCGCTGGCGTTGTCCTGCGTCACGCCGCCGAGGCTGGCGATCCAGAGGTGATTGCCGTTCACGAGCAGCGCCTCGGGCGTTGCGAATACCGCCTGCTTCCAGGTGAGCGTCCGTATCGTGGTGCCGTCGCTCGTGTTGATCTCGGTGAGCGAGCCATACTTCCCCGATCCGGCGACGTTGGACACCCAGAGGTCGGAACCGTAGACGGCCATCGAATCGGGTCCGTCGAACCCGTAGTTCGCGCCGGCCAGAACCCGCACCAGGCTGCCGTCGCCGGCGTTGAGCACGGTGACAGAGTTGCCGCCGAAGTTGGCGACCCAGACAAAGCCGCCGGCGACGGCGATCGCCGACGGCTTGTCGAAGCCGTAATTGCCGCCCGATATGATCCGCACGACCTTGCCCGTGCTGGCGTTCAGCTCGGTCACCGAATTGCCGTGCTGGTTGGCGACCCAGAGGTCATCACCTGCCAGGGCGAGCGCCCACGGATACTTGAAACCATACGTTGCGCCAGAAAAGACCTGCACGGCGCTGGTCTTGCCGCCGTTGTTGCCCGACTTGGAAGGCTTCGCGACGAAGAAGATCACCAGTCCGGCAACGAGCACGACGGCAACAGCCGCCGATATCCAGACCAGCGGGTTGACCCGGCGGCCGACGGGTCCAGGGCTGACGGGGACGCCACCCGGGCCCCAGGCCGGCGGCTGCCATCCTGGTGGCGCGGCGCCCGGCGCGGTGCCAGGGAACGGCGCGGTGCCTGGGACAGGGGCGGCACCGGGGAACGGCGCGGTGCCTGGGACAGGCGCGGCACCGGGGAACGGCGCGGCCATCGTGGGCGCGCCGGGATA
>JASIBM010000415.1 GCA_030045175.1 Streptosporangiaceae bacterium
ACCGCGTGCTCGACGAGGGCGACCAGGACGTCCCGGCTGGACGCGCGCTGGCGGGCGTCGCACAGCAGCAACGGGATGTCCGGGGTCAGGTTCAGCGCTGAGCGCATCGTCGCAATGGGGTACCGCCGGGCATCGTCGAAGCAGTTCACGGCGACCACGAAGGGCATGCCGTTTCGCTCGAAGTAATCGATAGAAGGAAAGCAGTCAGCCAGGCGCCTGGTGTCGGCCATCACGACCGCGCCGAGCGCGCCGTAGGCGAGCTCGTCCCACATGAACCAGAATCGCTTCTGGCCGGGCGTCCCGAACAGGTACACGACGAGGTCGTCGCTGATGGTGATCCGGCCGAAGTCCATCGCGACGGTGGTGGTCGTCTTCTGCTCCACGCCGTCGAGCTGGTCGACGAGTGAACTCGGCTCGCTCAGCTCCTCCTCGGTGCGCAGTGGCCGTACCTCGCTGACCGAGCCGACCAACGTGGTCTTTCCCACGCCGAATCCGCCGGCGATGAGGATCTTGATCGCCATCGGAACCGGCCTGCGGGCGTCGGCTGGCTCATAGTCTGCGTAGGGCATCGGCCACCTCCTTCAGAACTCGCACGTCGGCCAGCCCCGGCCTGCTGGGCTGATTGATGGTCACCAGGCCGTGCTCACGTAGGTCGGCGATCAGGATACGGACAACTCCCAGCGGAAGGTCGAGGTCGGACGCCAGCTCGGCGACCGTCGCCCGGGGGCGGCAGAGCCGCAGCAGGCGCAGGTGCTCCGGCGCGAGCCCTGAGTCGGCTGCTGGCGTGCCGACCGCCGACACGGACGCCACCAAGTCGATGACCGCGCCGCTCGCCTTGGTCCGCCCGGCGATCAGAGCATATGGCCTGACAACGGGTCCAGCACGGTCATTTCGCCTGCCGACTCGTCTTCCGTTCATTACCGGCTAGACCATCTGCGAGCTGACCTGCGTAGGCCGGGGCGGGACGCCCAGATGCTGGCCGACGCGCTTGACGAGGATAGCCATCTCGTAGGCGATCAGCCCCGCGTCGGCGCCCGCGTCGGCCAGGACTGCCAGGCAGCTGCCCTCGCCGGCGGCGGTCACGAACAGGAATGCCGATTCGAGCTCAACGATGGTCTGACGGTGATTGCCGCACTCCAGGTGCTGGCCGAATCCCTTGGCCAGGCTCTGGAATCCGGCGGCGACCGCGGCGAGGTACTCAGCGTCCTCCCGGCTCACGTCGGTGGACGCTCCGATCGCCAGGCCGTCCCTGGACAAGATCACGGCCTTGTCGATCTGACTTACCCTCGTGACCAGGTCATCGAGCAGCCAGTCCAGACTGCCACCGGTGTTCATGCTGCTCCTCCTGATGCGGTCGGCTCCCCCGAAATCACTGCTTGTCTCCCTCTCCTGTCGGGTGAACGGTGGTCGGGACGGATACATCTGCCTGGCCAGTGCTCACCTCGTCGTCGGGGACCGCGCGGCCGCGTTCCCAGCCACGCTGCATGGCGGCCATGATGTTCCTGGCCGCCTCCGGCGAGGCGTCCTGATGATCTTGGGCGCGATCCGGGCTCGACGCGCGCAGTTGCGGCGCCAAGCTGGCCTGGCGGACTCGAACTGGCAGGTCAGCGGTGTCGGCCTGAGCAACGAGGAGTTCACGGGTGGCATCGTCTGACGTGGTGCCCGCGCGCGAGCCGTTCGAAGTCCGGCCGGCGCTCGTCGCGCCGGAGCGCCTGACGGGCAGGTCGGTCTCGGTGGCGTGGGCGTCGGCGGTCGCGAGATCCGGCGGGATCTGTGGCCAGGCGGGGGATTCGGGTACCACCAGGGCCTGCGACCAGGCGGGAGGTTCCGGTGCCGCGGGGACCTGTGGCCAGGCAGCGGGATCCGGTGCTGCCGGGGCCTGTGGCCAGGCGGGCGATTCTGGTGCTGCGGGGACCTGTGGCCAGGCGGGCGATTCTGGCGCTGCCGGGGCCTGTGGCCAAGCCTGGCCCTGGAGACCGGCCGCAGCACCCCCCGCGGTGGCCGACCAGGTTGAGAACTGACCCAAGGTCGGCTGAGGACCCTGGGTGGTGACCTGGTTCTCGGCAGGGACAACGCTGAGTGCGACGAAGGAGTCGTCCGCCTCGGCTGCCACCTGCTCCTGGGCGGTCATCTCGTCGTCGGCGCCGCGAGGGCTCAGCGCCGCGATCGCGCTCTGGGCCGTGACCGGGATCATCACGTCTATCGCGCTCTCTCGCGCGGGCATCGACGGGCCGGGCAGCTGTGGCACCGGGCGACCGCCGAGCTCGCGAATGCTGACCGAGGCAAGCTGCTCGTCGGAGTCGACGACCAGCGAGTTCGGGATCAGCACGACGGCGGTGATCCCGCCATAAGGCGAGGTGCGCAGCGTGATCTTGATGTCGTGCCGCCTGGCTAGCTGGCCGGCGATGAACAATCCGAGCTGGTCACTGACCGACAAGTCAAACATGGGAGGATTGGCGAGTTTCGCATTCATTTCGGCCAGCTTATCCTCAGCCATGCCGAGACCGCGGTCTTCGATCTCAAGCGCGAGCCCGCGCGCCACCTTGTCACCGTCGATCCGCACTGGCGTGTTTGCCGGAGAGAACATCGTGGCGTTCTCCACGAGCTCGGCCAGCAGGTGGATGAGGTCGGCGACCGCGTGCCCGGCCAGCGCGGCGCTCGTGCGCGAGCTCACCCGCACCCTGGTGTAGTTCTCGACCTCGGCGATGGCCGCCCGCATGACATCGATGAGGGGGACCGGTTCACGCCAGGTCCGGCCGGACGTGCTGCCAGCGACGATCAGCAGGCCCTCCGCATGCCGCCGCATCCGGGTGGTCATGTGGTCGATGCGGAAGAGGTCAGCGAGCTCCTCGGGGTCGTGGACCCGCCGCTCCATGGCGTCAAGCAGCTCGAGTTGCCTGGTCAGCAGCGACTGATTGCGCCTGGCGAGATTGCGGAAGACGTCGTTGACGCTTCGCCGGATCTTGATTTCCTCAACCGCTGCCGCGATCGCCGTCCTCGCCGCTGTGTTGAAGGCCAGCCGGACCTGGCCGATCTCGTCGGGACTCGAGTCGAGCATGGTCTGCACGTCAGTCTCGACCACCTCGCCCGCCCTGAGCCGCTCGATCGCGTCCGGGAGTCCTTCCGAGGCCAGCGACAGGGCCGACAACCGCAGGTCATCGAGTTCGCCGATGAGCCGCCTGCTGACCACCACGGCGACGCCCACGCCGATGCCGATGGCGATCAGGCCGAAGCCCGCTGCCAGCAGCAGGCGCGTGAAGATGGTGCGAGCGTCCTGGTTAGCGCTGGCCACCAGGCTGTCCTGGGTCGCGAGCACCGCCTTGCCGAATCCGGCCGTGTAGGCCGTCTCGGTCGTCGTCCAGGCAGCCGGCGACACCGCGCGCGGGCCTCTTCCCGGGCCCGTTATGGTGCGTTCCATCGTCGCAAGGGACTGCGCCGTGCCAGTGGGGATCAGGCGGCTGAAGTAGTCCTGGTACACCCGGTCGAGGCTGGGCATCGCCTGGTCCCACAGCTCGTGCCGCGTCGCGGCAAGCTGGCCGATCAGCTGCTGGTCAGCCGCAGGGAAGACGTGGGCCGTCATCTCGGCCATGACCACGTCGCTCTCCTCGGCCGTGGCCTGCAGCGAGGCGTTCAGGGCCATGACGCCGGCCGCCTCTAGGCCCGCCGTATTGCTCACTAGCGGGAGGATCGCCTGGATCAGGACGTTGTTGCCATCGGCTATCTTGCTGCTGTAGGCGTAGGCCGCGGCCGACACGCTGATGCCAGAGCCCTCCACCACAGTGCGCAGGGGCACCAGCCCGGCCAGGTCGCCACGGAGCGCCCCGATCGCCATTCGCTCGTTGGAATCCACGCCGGATGCCAGTACGCCGGCCGCGGCGGTACCAAACTGATGCACGGCGGCATCGGTCCTGCTTTCCTGGGTGAGGAGCAGCCGCAGCACCCGGGAGCGGTCGGGGGTGCTCAGGTACTCAAGCGCGAGCCCGCGCTCCGCCGCGAGCTGCCGCTGCACATTCAGCACCGGTTGCGTGATCGTCTTCCTGACCGACGTGGCGTGCCTGAGCGTTAGATATTGGCCGAGTGTGAGGTCAAGTACGACGGCGTAGAGCCCCACAAGCGCGACTACTGGGGCGAGCACGAGCACGAGGATTCGCGAGCGGATAGACCGGCGACGCAGCATAGCTTTTGGTCCTCAATGATCGGGACAGCCGTGGGTCGGGGGTGGCGCCCAGTACTGGTTAGAGATATGTGAGCCTACTCGTCCATTGACCGCATTACCCTGCTCTTAGGCATGCCAGCAGATGCTTTCCGTTTCGCCGCCCTAGCGCGTTAGCAAGAAGTGATGCGTCGATGACGGTTAGTGAGCATCAGGCGCTGGGCTCGCCCGCGATCACCTCACGGGTGGCCGCTGCAGGGGTCGCCCGTGCTGTGCCCGCGACCTCGGCCGCCCGCTTGCTCGCCATCGGCGGGCTAACCGTCCGCACGGTCCGGGTTTGTCGCGAATCGCCAAGATGGTGATGGCCGCCGACGATACAGAGTAAGTTCTGACCGTGATCGTACGGTTGGAACCTGGCTGGTGCCTGCGCGCCGGCCGGGTCGGCTGCGAGGCAGCCGCCAGCACGGAACGCGGCGGACGGAGGCGCCCAGGGACCGGCCCACTCTCCGTACCCGCTACCAGCACTCCGGCCACCGCCGAAGGCGAGTGCGGGCCGCGGGTGGCGACCGGCCCGCGGCGCCCGAATGCTCCTTCAGGTCAGCTCGTGCGGCAGGCGCCGCGCCCGATCGCGTCATGATAACACTCCGTAAGTAAATCTAACTTTAAGTAACCAGGCTCGCTGACAAGGGCATGAGGTGCCGAGGCTACGATTAGGATGCTGGCCCGCCGCAGGCAGGGGCCGTCCGAATCCGGCATTCGCCCGGTTCCGCCGTCCGGAGGATGAGACGCAACATGACATCACCCAGCGGGCACCCGCCCGTGGGCCAAGCTGCGGCCAGCGAGACCGCGGGGATGGTAGTGCACGGTGGCGAGCCGGCAACTACAGACGTGGTGGCAAACGGGTCGGCGGTCCCGGCTGCGGCCGTCGGCGCGGCCGCGCGGCCGGCGTC
>JASIBM010000416.1 GCA_030045175.1 Streptosporangiaceae bacterium
TGCGCCACGGCGGCGCCACCAGGCACAGACACCATCCGGCCAGATAGGCCAGTGCCAGAGCGCGGCGCGCAGGCCACCCTAGGTCAATGACGCTTACGCCAGGCACAAGCACCGGACCGATGTCAGGCTGGTGCCCCTGTCCACGTCCAGCGGCCGACACCGAATGACCTAAACACGTCCACATGTGTCCGATATGAGTACCGGATTGCCACGCAACTTCCAACAGAAATGCGCACTAAGTCAGCGTTATCCGCAGAGTTGACAGTATCGGGCACTGCGATGTGCCAGTCGTAGGCGAAGCCCTCCGCGTTGAACCGGAGGTAGTCGCTGTGGTAGGTCATGTCATCGGCGAGCAGCGCGCCGAACCCGTCCCAGTCCCGTGCCTTCGCCGCAGCCATTAGGCCGCTACGACACTCATGCGCGCTCGGCGTGCCCGCACGATACCCTGCTGCCGCAGCTCATTCCGCGGGCTAGGCCTGCCAAGCGCGCGGTGGAACGCTGGTTCACTAGCCCGAAGCACGTGCCGGTGACGCTGACGTGACTGTGAGGCATTTACGCAGCATCATGCAGCGAATCTCGCCCTACGCGTTCGGGGTTAGCTGGCCGGCGAAGGCCGAGATGTTCTTCGCGAGGCGCTCAGGTGGCAACCGGAACCGTGCTGGCGTTGGCTTGCTGCTCGCCGCCGACTGGCTGGGACACGCTCGGGGCGCGGCTGGCCTTGAGGAAGAACAAGTGCATCACGTATGCGCGGGCCACTTTCCATATAACGACGACGACGGTGTAGAACACCGCTGCTATCAGCGCGGCTGCCAGCGGCCGGGCTAGATCGTCGCTGATACCCGCGTGCGGGTTCACCATGCGGGCGACGCGGTCCATGGGGTGCCTGAGGACCGGGCCTGGGTTAGCCCACCATAGGAACGCCGCCAGGCCGAACGCGACAAACCGCGCTGTCACCAGCGCGGACATCAGCCTGCGCCGGCGGCCGCAGGCTTTGTCCAAGTCGGTTTGGCAGACGAGTACGGGCGCCTGGCCTTGGCCGGCCCACGGGTAGGCGGCGGCTACCAGGTCGTTGACCACGCTGGACAGCAACTGGTCCTGGTTGCGCAGGTAACCGGTGTGATCGGTGAGGACGGACGCGCGCGATCACGACAGCCTCGCGCCGCCCGCCCGCTCCGCTCTCCGTCCCTGGCATGGAACGAGGATATTCCGTAAACGCCAACAACCCCTATATTCGCCGCGATTCCGGACCATCCTCATCACCGACTGGCTAGTTGCGTGCCGAGCTAGCAATCGGCGCGAATGTCGCCTCATTCGTCGCGAGTGGCGGTGGCTGGTTGTCAACGACCCAGGTGGTGGCTTGCTGATCATGTCGGTCCATGGGCCGACGGCCGTGAATCGGTGCTGCTGACCGGTATGTCGGGGAAACAACCGTGCTACGGGCACCACAGGGTACACCCGGCTGACCATCCCACCCGGCGGCAATAGGCTGCGGTGCTGCGATGCCCCGGCCCAGGGCCTGGCGCGCTGGCACTAGCTTCATGCTCACAGCTGTGGGCGACCTGCTCGGCCTGCGCCGGGTCGGCGGTACGGGGCGGTGCTAGTTTCCGCAGGTGAGGTCAGCGATACGTGTCCAATACACGTACCGTGCGCCCTGCCCCCGCGGGCGAGTCTGGCCGTGATGCGTGATTTCGGTGCTGGCAGGTAGGAAGATAGTGCAGTGACCGGTACCGGGGGATGACCTCCTCGCCGCCCAGTCGATGTTCGGTAGGGGGATGGCCTCAGGAGCACTGGTGAAATCACGGATCTTTGTTGGCAGCTCTCGCGAGGCTATTGACGTCAGCCGGGCGATTCAGCAGGAGCTAGACGACGACTTTGACGTCACAGTCTGGGATCAGGATGTCTTCCAGCTTTCCTACGGCGCGCTCGAGTCCCTGCTTGGTGCCCTAGAAACGTGCGATGCGGGGCTTTTCATCCTGGAACCCGATGATTTGACTGAAAGCCGCGGCGAGGCCAGCTTCACCGCGCGCGACAACGTCATATTCGAGCTCGGCATGTTCGTTGGCCGCCTCGGCCGTGACAGGACGTTCATGCTGGTACCAGCCACGCCAATGGTGCGCTTGCCAAGCGATCTTAGTGGCCTCAACGTCGCGGTCTACGACCCCGGCCGCTTCGACAGCGGACAGCGGCGGGCAGCAGTTGGCGCTGCGTGTACCAGAGTCCGCCAGGCAGTGCAGTCGCTCGGGCCTCGGCTTGCGCTGGAGTCGCGCCAGCAAGTGCGCCTGGATCGCGCATCGCGGCGGATGAGCCAGGACCTTGAGGAACTGCTGGCCACGGACCGTTTGTCGGCAGGGGGCGGGGGTGCTGATGGCCTCCTCGCGCTAGACCTGCCCATGACCCTCCACCTGGGTAGGACGAAGATGACCATTGAACCAGGGCGGATACAGGACTACCAGCCGACCGAGCCTCACGCCGCCATCTTGCTTCCCGTCAACGAGTACTTCGACGACGAATGTATCACCGACCCGAGCAGCTCTTTGGGGGCCTTCGTTCATCATCACTTCAAAGGAAAGGTCGGTGAATTCCTCCGGCAGGTTCAGGCGGAGCTGGCCAGCAGGTCGTCACTTCGAGTGCACAGGACTGACGACAGAATCGACGAGAGCTACGGCATTGGCGAAGCGATCTTCCTCAGCAAGCTCCAGCCCGAGTTCCGGATCATCCTGGTCTCAGCTACGACTCAGCGAGCGGGGATTGGCCTCCATGCCGAACCACACTTCCTGTACGCCGCTCTCGAAGGGGCGGTCAAGGTGATGAATGAGCATCGGCTCAGCGCCCTGACGATGCCGGTCCTCGGCTCGGGACACGGTGGAATGCCACAGTCGTCAGCTATTCTGTTCAACCTGCTCGCAGCCCGGTCGGCTCTCCAACACGAAATCGGAAGACATGCACGAGAGATCCGGATCGTCGTCTTCGCAGAGCACGCCGACCAGGTAGCCAGCCCGACGACACGCATCATCATCTCCCAGCTCGCCGTCACCACATGACAGACGACCACTTTAGCCTGCGCTGCTGCTTCGAGCGCTTGCCTAGATGGCGTGTCTACTCAGCAGGCCAAGCGGTGCCTACGTGAATCGAGGCCAGCCCAAGACACGAGCAAATACGGCTCGATCTGTATCGAGGTGGCGGTTGTCAACATCGCCGAGATTGTGCGCCAGAACGGGCCTTTCTGCGCTCCAATGCTAGGCGGAAGAGCAGAGCCCTCCGGCCGATAGCTGACCACAGCAGGCTGGGTGAAGGCCACCGTGGGTCCGGCAGCGAGAGCCGTGTAACGCATGGATGAGGGTCAGGATTCAGCGAACCGGCGCATGCGCCACCCGGCAATCAGATAGCCAAGGCCTACTACGAATCCGATAGCCCCGAAGATCCTGAAACCCCATACGCCGCCGCTAGATGAAGCAGATTCCGCTAGCCCCATAAAGAGAATAGCCAGGGCAAATACGAAGGCGCCGTAGCCAGTTAGTATCCTGCTAGCCGCCCGCACGGTGAGCGGCCGACCGAGATAGGTGGCGACGAGTACGCCAGGAACGAAGATAAACCCAACGAGACATACAAGGCTGACTACTGATAGAAAAGCCATTCCGATATGTTTTGCGGTGCTGAGCGGGGGTCGTACGCTGGCCCTGCCAGCGATATTCTGACCTGCAATCCCCCGAACCTCAGGGGTGCGCACGGCGAGCAGCACATGCGCCTTGACGTGAACGGTGGCCGATCCGCCGTCGGTGCGGACTGTGATAGTGCCCTGGCGCTGCCCGGCCTCGCTGGTGTCAATTGCGACGACGAGCTCCTCATCGACCTGGCTCACGCGGAGCCAGCTCGCCGACGCGTCGACCTGGGCGTTCAGCGACCCGCCTCCGGCCTTGCCGATGCGGATCCGCCGCTCAGGGGAACGCTGATGGAGGAAGAGCGGCCCGAAGTCGATGTCCGTGACCGGCAACGCAAGCTGGGTTGGCTGCGCTGCGGGCGGCGAGGCCGCTGGCCCTGGGCCGGCGGGGCTTGTCGGCGGCTGGCCCGATCCTGTTGCCGCCGCGTTGCGGGTGAAGGCTACCTGGTCCGCGTCATCCGCGCTGCGCTGGCCTGGGGCCGGCAGGCCACGAGCCTGCAGTTGGCGCCGGAGCTGGGGATACAGGCTGCTCAGCGGCAGGTTCTGCGGGCCGCCTGGCTGACCAGCGCGGAC
>JASIBM010000417.1 GCA_030045175.1 Streptosporangiaceae bacterium
CTCGAGTACGGCGCGGCCTCCGCCGTGGCCCGCTGGACCAGGCAGGGCAAGCAGGTCAGCTACCTGCTCGTGACCAGGGGCGAGGCCGGGATCGCCGGGATGTCGCCCGACCTGACCGGGCCGCTGCGAGTCGAGGAGGAGCAGCGCAGCGCGGCGGTCGTAGGCGTGAGCGACGTGCGGTTCCTCGAGCACAGGGACGGGCTGGTCGAGTACGGCATCGGCCTGCGGCACGACCTCACGGCCGTCTTCCGCAGCCTGCGGCCGGACGTGGTCATCACCGCGAGCTTCGACCTGACCTGGGGCGAAACCGGGCCGGTCAACCACGCCGACCACCGGGCGGTGGGCCTGGCCGTGCTCGACGCCTGCCGGGACGCGGCGAACGGGTGGGTATTCGCCGACGCCGGACCCGCCTGCCCGGCCATCAAGGCCGCCTACGTCGTCGGCGCGGATGAGCCGACCCACTTCGTCGACGTGACAGGCACGATCGACCTTGGCGTCGCCTCGCTGCGCGAGCACCGCGCGTACATCGAGGGGCTTGGCCGGGAATTCGACCCCGACCAGTTCCTCCGCGACGCGGCCGGCTACGTCGGGCTGGGTGCTGGCTGCGACTACGCGGTCAGCCTGCGGCGCTACGAGACCGGCTGAGCGGTCCTCCCGCTCGCCTCCGGGCGCCTCTTGGGCGCCGCCTTCCTTCGTCGCAAACACCGCTCCTCAGTCCAGCGCGGCGCCGGCGCCCTGCGGCTCGCTCGCGCGAGCCGGCCCGGTCGTGGCCGCGCTGAGCACAGGCCGCTGGGGCCTAGCCGCTGGTGAATCGCTCGAGCAGGTGGCTGAACGCCCAGGTGCCCGCGGAGATGCCCGAGCAACTGTTGCTGTCGATGGCGCCGGGGCAACCGCCGTTGTCGCGCTGGATCGCCCAGATGGACAGGAAGTTCATGCCGGTGGCCTGGGCGAAGCGCAGCATCGCCCGCGCGTCGCCAAGATAGGTCACCTCGGTCTTCTTCGGATAGTCGTCGATGCCGGGCAGCATCGTCATGCCTTCTAGGTGCCAGATCCCGGCCGGGCTCAGCCAGGGGAAGACCTGGCCCAGCTGACGATGCGCGTTCGTCACCGCCTCGATCGCGAGCTTGCCCATGCGGAGCGCCTTGCGCTCGTGCGCCAGGTAGTAGTCGAAGACCATCAGGTTGACCGAGCCGACCACGACCCCGTGCGCCACCGCGCTGCGCAGCACGCCCAGGTTGTACTTGTCCATGCCGCTCGGCTCGATTCCCAGGGTGAACTGGATCCGCAGCGGGATGCCCCGCGCCCACGCCCAGTGCTGCGCCAGCGCGATCGCCTCGCTCCGCCGGGCGATGCCGGCGTAATTGGTCAGCGCCCTAGCCTCGACGTCCATGTCGAGCGTGGTGACGTGGTAGGTGGCGATCACCTGCTCATAGTCCTTCGCGATCTTGGCCACGCTCGTGCACGAGTCGGCGATCTCCGTGCCGAACTGGTCGGCGCTGTATCCGCCAAACGACGGGATCACGTCGCCGCCGTGCTGGCGCAGCCAGCCGATCTCGCGGATGTACCTGGCCGCCGAGATCGGCTCGCTCCGCTCACCGTCCCAGGTGAGCTCGCACGCCTTCGCGCCCTTCCGCCCGGCGGACTGGATGAACGCCAGCGTCAGGTACCTCGCGCCGGACTTGCGCGCGACATTGGCCACGCTCTGCTTCGTCCAGGTCTCGAAGTATGGCGCGTATACCTGCGCGGGCAGCTGCCGCGTGCCCGCTGCGAGCGCGGACGCAGACGCGGATGCCGATGCGGATGCGGATGCGGATGCCAGGCCGCTGCCGAGCAGCGCGGCCAGGGTCAAGGAGGCCAGGGCGAGCCGGTGGTGACGCATGGACCAATTATGACCGCTGCGCCCCGTATCGCGATGGCAACGAGCCAGCGCATTCAGCCATTAGGAACGGACGGCGGCCAAGAGCCAATGCCGGTTAGCTTGAGTTGATCTTCGTTCGGGTCGAGTCGCGGGGCGCTGTCCCGTCCGGCGGGGCCTGGCCCGTCCCATGGGTCACGTGGTCACCTCACGTCACAGACCATGATCGTTCTGATCGGATGAATGGCGGATTGGTCCGGTCCGGTCGGGTGGATGGCACATTGACCAGGTTGGCGGCGGCGCGGCGGCGCGGGACGATGCGGGGTGAAAGGGGTGATAGTGACGAACCGGGCGTAGCCTGCGGGACTGTGCCGTGACGTCGGCTGGCTCCGGTGGCGTCGGCTGGCTCCGGTGTCCAGAGCGGCCACGCGACATGCAGGGCCACGCATTCGGTCCGTGTCCGGACCGCGTCCGTACCGCGCGAACCATCACGGGCACCCAGGTCATCTGCTCCATCAGCTAACGCCCGGCCTCGCGCATCCAGACTAAGCGCCCGCCTAGCCTGTGGTCTCATCGGCGAACGCAAGCCAGGCTCACCACCGGCCGGGCGCGGGCGGTCGACCTGTCCGGCGTGGCAGGTGGAACTTGCCTGTGCGGATTCCGTACCGTTCGTCCATGACCGCGAAGACGCCACCTCAGACGGGCGGGCCCACCAGGCACCTGATCAAGGAAGGGGACGCGC
>JASIBM010000418.1 GCA_030045175.1 Streptosporangiaceae bacterium
GCCAGGTACACGGGCAGCGGGTCCTGTGAGCCCAGGTACGGCCCGACGATCGCGTCCTGCCACGCGGTGACGCCCCGCTCGTGCAGGTGCCGCTGCGCCAGCAGCAATCCGGCCAGCCGCTCGTCGAACGTCGGCTTCGGCGCGAAGGCGCCCATCAGGTCGGCCGCGCCCTCGTGCAGGGTGCCCTGGGGGGAGCCATCGGCCTCCCGCTCGAACCTGCCGTCGGCGGGATCCGGGGTGCCCGCGTCGAACCCGGCGATCTGGAGCGCGCGGGAGTTCGCCCAGCCGCCATGGCAATCCCTGTTCAGCAAGAACGCTGGCCTGCCGCCAGTGATGGCGTCTAGCTGGTGCCGGCTCGGCGTCCCGCGCTCGAACCACTCCATCCGCCAGCCGCTTCCGCAGATCCAATCCTTCTCCGGGTGCGCGGCCGCGTACGCACCGATCCGGCCGGTCGCCTCCTCGAGCGTCGCGGCCCCGATCAGGTTGCAGCTGACCATGGTCACCCCGGCGAAGGCAGGATGCACGTGCGCGTCCTGGAAGCCGGGCAGCAGCGCCCGCCCGCCGAGGTCGACGATCTCGGTCTTGGCTCCGCGCAGGTCACCGACGACGTCTGAGCCGGTGCCGACGGCGACGATCAGGCCGTCGCGGAGCGCCGCCGCGTCGGCGGGCTGGCCACCAGGGGCGAGGGCTCGGACCAGTCGCCTGCCACTCGGGTCGGCCGTGTAGACCGCGCCACCACTGAAGATCACATCCGCTTCATCCACCATGCCACTAAGCGGCGCATTCCCGGCAAATCGGCTCGCCGCCGCGTGTTTCTGCGAGCTGGCTCCTGTGGTGCACAAGGAAGCAGCTCGAGCACGTGAACTCATCGGCCTGCCGTGGGATCACCCGGAACGAAAGCTCCTCGTTCGACAGGTCCGCCCCCGGCAACTCGAGCGACTCGGCAACGTCGTCAGGATCGATGTCGATCGCCGTGGACGACTTGTCCATCCGGCGAGCCTGAAGCTCCTGCAAGCTGTCCTCGGTGAGCTCCTCGTCTGTCTTCCTTGGGCTGTCATAGTCGGTAGCCATCGTGACTTACCCTCCATCGTTAGACGTCGTCGCGCGAGTGCAACGCTTAGGCGGCCCCGGTTGTGCCCGATTCCGGCGGGGAATTCTGTCACGTTCCCCGTCACCAGGTACACGTAACGCGCTCGACCGAGGGTTCGTGTCGCTGCGATTCATTCGCAGATCACCACTAACTCGCGTAACAGGTAAAGCGAGCCCGCCGGTGCACCGCGGACGCCCTAAGCTATCTCGCTCGGGATCCAGGTTCAGCAACAGCTCGTGCAGCGCGGGGAACAACGCAGGCCCCGCGCCGACCGTCATCGACTCGCCAGCCGGCTTGCCAGCGAGCCCGGCGACGATCGCCCCCGCCTCCCTGGCGATCAGGCTGCCGGCCGCTATGTCCCAGTACTGCACGCCGCGCTCGAAGTATCCGTCGACGTTCCCTGCGGCGAGCGAGCACAGGTCGACCGAGCAGGCACCGTTCCGCCTGATGTCCCTGACCCGAGGCAGGACTGCGGCTATGACCTGACCTTGAACGCGCCGCCGCCCAGGGTCGTAGCCGAACCCGGTCGCGATCAGCGCGCGGGGCAACGGCACGCCCGCGTTGCAGGCCAGCGGCTCCCGCTCGGCAGGCACGGGGGCGCCGCCAGGCAGGATGCCGGCGGCGCCGTCCACCTGGGCACGCCAGGCGCCCGCGCCGAGCACGGCGCCGAACAGCGCGTTCCTGCGCGGGACGCAGACCGCTCCCGCGACGACGGTCCCGCCGGCCTCGGCCGCGACGCTGACCGCCCAGTCGGGCAGGCCATACAGGTAGTTGACCGTCCCGTCGAGCGGGTCCACGATCCACCGGACCGGCGCGCCCGCGCCGGTCTGGCCACCCTCCTCGCCCAGGATCGCGTCGTACGGGCGTGAGGCGAGGATCAGCTCCCTGATCATCCGCTCCGCGGCGTGGTCCATCTCGGTCACCACGTCGGTCGCGCTGGTCTTCGTGCCGACCACGGCCGGCCGGCCCGCGTGGCCGGCCAGCATCGCGCCGGCCGACCTGGCGGCCGTGCAGGCCAGGTCGAGCAACGCGGGCGGATCGACCTGCGCCTCGCTCACCTGCTCAAGTCCTCCGCAGTGCTAGCCCGGGGGGACGACCCCCCGGAACCCCCCGCGGTGCTAGCCCGGGGGGACGACCCCCCGGAACCCCCCGCGGTGCTAGCCCGGGGGGACGACCCCCCGGAACCCCCCGCGAGTGCCCGGGCGGCCGAGCGGTCGGGGCCGACGGCGCAGCAGTCCTTGGCGCACAAGGACATGGCACCCGGCCCGAGGCCGTCGACCGCGTCACCAGGCCCGTCGCCGAGCAAGTCCTCGACCAGGCCCGAGATCATGGCCACGAAGCCAGGATCGGTGCCAGGGGTCGCGGCCCTGGCCATCGGCAGGCCGAGCCGCCGAGCCGCCGCAGCGGCCTGCACGTCCAGGTCGAACGCCACCTCCAGGTGATCGCTGATGAAGCCGATCGGCACCACCACCGCGGCCACGGACCCGGCCGCGGCGAGCTCAGCGAGGCAGTCGTTGATGTCCGGCTCGAGCCATGCCACCGTCGGCGGCCCGCTCCGGCTCTGGTAGGCAAGTCGCCAGGTGTCCCGGCCAAGCTCGGCCGCGACCAGGCCGGCCACCTCGGCGAGCTGCGCGGGGTACGCCCCCCCGGTGAGCCCGCTCGCCGCCGCCATCGACTCGGGGATGCTGTGCGCGGTGAAGACGAGGTCGGCCCGCGCCGCCAGGCCCGGCGGCAGGCTGGCGGCGGCACGCCGCGCGGTGCCGACGAACGAGGCGATGAAGGCGGGGTGGCGGTAGTACGGCGGGATCTTGATCACCTGCGGGGCGGCGGGCCCGGCGGCCGCCCTGGCCCGGTCGATGTCGTCGAGGTACTGGCGGCAGCTCGAGAACGAACTGTAGGCCGACGTCACGAACGCGATCGCGCGCTCGACCCCGTCGGCGGTCATGGTCGCGAGCGTGTCGGTCAGGTAGGGATGCCAGTTGCGGTTTCCCCAGTAGAGCGGCAGGCCGATGCCGCGGGCGGCGAAATCCCGCTCGACCGCCGCTAGCAGGTCCGCGCACTGGGCGTTGATCGGGCTGACGCCCCCGAACTGGTAGTAGTGCTCAGCTACCTGGGCGAGCCTGCTGTCCGGCACATTCCGTCCCGCGACTACGTTGCGAAGGAACGGCATGACGTCATCTGGACCCTGCGGACCGCCGAAGGACACGAGCAGGAACGCAGTCTTCTCCCGGGTCATGCTGCCATCCAACCAGGTACGAGTCAGCGATACTCGGCGGCGTACTCGGCGGCGAGGGCAAGCACCTCGTTGACGTACCACGTCGCGTGGTTGTAATCAAAGATCGCCTGCCGCAGGCCAGCCGGCGTGCCGGCCCCGTCGGCGCACAGCAGCCTGGCGGCGGAAGGAACGGCGTCGAGCGGGTTCATGATGTCCGGCGGGCCGGGTGGACCGAAGCCGTCTATCCCCCAGGTTGCCCACGTCGATGGCAGGAACTGCATCGGACCCAGCGCGCCCGCGGTCGACGGCCCCACGTTCTGCCCGTCGCCGCTCTCGATCTGGCCGATGGCCGCGAGCACGGTCCACGACATCGACGGGCAGTACTTCGCCGCCGATGCCTGGAACAGCTGGATGTAGTTAGTGATCTGGCCAGGCTGGACGACTTGCGACGACGGCCGGCGGCGCAGCACGACCACTTCGGCGGCGGTTCCAAGTACCCGGCGGACCCGGGAGGTCAGCACGGCCACGCGCGGACCAGGCGCGCTGATCAGCGCGGCCACCCGCTGGACGAGGCCAAGCCTGGCCGAGACTGCCTGGTTGACCAGGAAGTCAACGCCGGTGACGTTGAGCAGCGCCGATCCGGCGTACGGCACGGTGACCGAGGACCTGCCGGTGAGCTGGTAGGCCTGGCCGAGGCGCAAGCCAAACGGCCTGGCCGACTCACCTGACCCGACGAACCCGCCGTTCGCCAGGTTGGTCCACAACTCCTGATCGGAGGCTGCCCGGAGCGGAACCCAGGACCTGAACTGATCAGGGTCGACGCCGATCACGTTGACTGGCCTGCCCGCCAGGCTGATCTGCGCACCGTCGAACGTCATCAGCTTCCGCACGCCCTTGATCGCCCGCAGGCCGGTCACATCCGACGAGGTCAGCCCGCTCGGGAAGACGATCAGCAGGTCGGGCAGGACGATGCCGCTGAATCCTGCCGACAGCGGAGTATCGCCGTCGCCCGGCATCACCTGCGCCACCTGGCTGCCGCGCGCGACGCCGATCCCAGCAACGAGCGAGAAGATCATGACCAGGCCGACGAGGAAGGCGGTGCCCGGATGACGGGTGAGCCTGCGCTGGGCATTCATGACAGTGCATACCTTAACCGCCGGCCGGCTTGGCAGGAAATCCCCTCGTGCGCACCGCCGCCTTTCCGGCAAGCTAGCCGGGCTACCGGCGGCGCCGGGCACCTCTCGGTCAGGGCGTTCACCCGATACGCCGGGCTCACCCCCTCTCGGATAGATCATCCGATCCACCCGATACGGTCGATGCGGAGCAAGGGATCAGGGGCAGGCGGGTCGTGGCGAAGGAGACGGGGCGCGGGATGGACCACGAGCGGCCCGCAACTGCCCGGCCCAACCCCTACCTGGACGTGCTGCGCAGCGACGGCGCGCTGGCGTTCTCAAGCGCGGCGATGATCGGCCGGATGTCGATGTCGATGTACGGGCTGGGGACCGTGCTCCTGATCGCAATTCTCACTGGTCGCTACGGCGCCGCGGGCACGGTAGCCGCCGCGGGGTCGGTGGGCTACGCCCTGTTCGGCCCGGTTGCCGCCAAGCTGGCCGACCGGTTCGGCCAGGGCCGGGTGCTGGCCAGGCAGGGCACCATCTTCGCGGCCTGCACGAGCGCGTTCATCGCCAGCGTCGAGTTGCGCGCCCCGTTCTGGGTGCTGCTGGTAGCCGGCGCGTTCGCCGGAGCCTCGATGCCCTCGCTTGGCAGCATGGTGCGGGCGAGGTGGAGCGCGCTTGTCGGGGACGACGACCGGCGCCTGCACGCCGCGTTCTCGCTCGAGTCGGTCATCGACGAGATCATCTTCGTGATCGGCCCGGCGCTTGTCACGTTGCTCGCCACGCAGCTACTGCCCGCCTCGGGCATCGGCACCGCCGCGCTGCTGTGCGTCTGCGGGACGCTGCTGTTCGCCTCGCAGCGCCGGACCGAGCCCGTGCCGCGGGCCACGCAGCACCAAACCGAGCCCGATCCGCAGCCCACGCAGCACCAAACCGAGCCCGAGCCGCAGCCCACGCAACACCAAACCGAGCCCGAGCCGCAAGCCACGCAGCACCGACGCGAGCCGCGCCTGCTCGCCAGACCGCGCCTGCTCGCCAGACCGCCCCTGCTCGCCCGACCGCGCCTGCCCCGCCCGCCGGTCCCCGGCCTGGTCACGCTCGCGCCCGCGTTCTTGCTGCTCGGCGCGATGTTCGCCAGCATCGACCTGAGCATCGTGGCGTTCTCGACCGACCGCGGGCTCCGGCCGGTGGCCGGGCTGGTGATCGGAAGCATCGCGTTCGGCAGCGCGTTCGGCGGGCTGTGGTACGGGTCCAGGCACTGGCGCGCCCCACTGGGTCGCCGGTTCACGATCACCGGAGCAGTGGCGGTGCTCGGCGTCTCGACCTTCTGGACGATGCCCGGCCTGCTCGCGCTCGCCGCCGCTGGCTGCGCGTCCGGCCTGTGGATCGCTCCGACGCTGATCGCCGGTTACGCGATCTTGGAGGTTCAGGCGCCGCCGCACCGCCAGACCGAGTCGATGGCGTGGCTCAGCTCGACGATCTCGGTCGGCGTCGCGCTCGGCTCCGCGATCACCGGGCACATCATCGATGCCCACGGCCCGCGCTTCGGCTTCGGCTTCGCCGCCACCTGCGGCATCACGGCGATCCTGGTCACCCTCGCCGGCCACCGCAAACTACGGACTCCCGCCAGCCCCGAGTCACCAGGCTCGCCCACGCCGACCCCACCCACCACACCCAGCCCACCCAGCGCGCTTTCATGATCGCGGACTCCTGTCCGCGTCTTTTGCGAACGGGAGTCCGTGATCATGCTCGGCGAACGCGAGGACGCGCGAGAATCGGCAGATGCGGAAAAGTAGGCAGAAGCGCGCATCCCAGCCGAAGTTCCCCCCGCTGGACTCCACCGACGACATCGAGCAACTGTTCCTGACTGGCGTTGCTCAAGATGACCGCAATCGCGCCCAGCGGGCTGGCTGGGCGTCCCAGCTAGCCCAGCTGATGCTGAGGGTGGCGCAGCTTCGGACCAGGCAGGCCCGGGGCAGGAACACCGCTCACTTCCTGGCCAGGCTGGCAGCCGGCGTCACCGCCGCGGTGACCACCGTGACCGGCGGAACGCTGATCGCGCACCTGCACGGCCCCGCCGCGACAGTGCTCGGCCTAGTGGCCGTCATACTCGGGGTGACCGGTGCCGTGATCGCCGCGACCAGGCCGGGCGAGAGCTACACGACCGATCTGGTGATGGCCGCCCAGTATGAGCGCCTGTGGTGGGACATCTACGGCTTCGGCACCACGAAGCTCATCGCGATCACGCAGGCCGACTTCGCCAGCGCGTGGAGCGGCTTCGTCGAGCGCCACGAGGCGATCAGCTCAACGCTCGGCCCACGCGGCGGCTGACCGACCCGCGCCGCCGCGGCGCCGCGTGGTGCGTGAACCACGCTCGCGAGGAGGGCAGAATTCCTAGGTGCGATTCCTTAGCCAGCCTGCGTTCGACCTGACGTACAGCGACGTGTTCCTGGTGCCGAACAGGTCGTCCGTGAGCTCACGGTACGACGTCGACCTGGCGTCGCACGACGGCAGCGGAACCACGATCCCGATCGTGGTGGCCAACATGACCGCGGTCGCTGGCCGCCGGATGGCGGAGACCGTCGCGCGCCGCGGCGGCATCGCAGTGCTGCCGCAGGACATCCCCGTCGACGTGGTCGCCGACGTCATCTCCTGGGTCAAGGCTCGTGACCTGGTGTATGACACCCCGCTCACGCTCGGCCCCGACGCGACCGCCGGCCACGCGCTGAGCCTGCTGCCCAAGCGAGCGCACGGCGGCATCGTGGTGGTGACGGACGGCAAGCCGGCCGGGGTGGTGACCGAGGCCGACTGCACCGGCGTGGACAGGTTCACCCAGCTTCACCAGGTGATGTCGCGTGAGCTGCTGACGCTTCCGGCCGGCGTCGACCCGGAGAAGGCATTCGGCCTGCTCCAGGCCGGACGGCACCGGCTCGCGCCGGTGGTCGACGACCAGGGTCGGTGCGTCGGCATCTTGACAAGGACCGGGGCGCTGCGGGCGACCCTGTACCAGCCGGCGACCGATGCGGGCGGGCGGTTGCGGATAGGAACGGCGATCGGGATCAACGGCGACGTGGCCGGACGAGCCAAGCTGCTGCTCGACGCCGGGACCGATCTGCTTGTCGTCGACACCGCGCACGGCCACCAGGACAAGATGCTCTGGGCGCTGGGCGAGGTACGCTCGCTGGCCCCGCCGGTCCCGGTAGTCGCCGGCAACGTGGTGACGGCGGCGGGGACCGCCGACCTGATCGAGGCAGGCGCGGACATCGTCAAGGTCGGCGTCGGCCCCGGCGCCATGTGCACCACCAGGATGCAGACGGGCGTGGGGCGACCCCAGTTCAGCGCCGTGCTCGAGTGCGCTCGGGAAGCCAGCCGGCTGGGCAGGCACGTCTGGGCGGACGGCGGGATCAGGTACCCGCGGGACGTCGCGCTCGCGCTCGCCGCTGGGGCGTCGAGCGTCATGATCGGCTCCTGGTTCGCGGGGACGTGCGAGTCGCCTGGCGATGTGTACCGTGACCCGCAGGGCAAGCTGTACAAGGAGAGCTTCGGGATGGCCTCGGCCCGCGCGGTCCGGCTGCGGACGGCCGCAGACTCACCGTTCGAGCGGGCGCGCAAGGAGCTCTTCGACGAGGGGATCTCAAGCTCGCGGATGTACCTCGACCCGCTCCGGCCTGGGGTGGAGGACCTGATCGACGCGATCGTCGCCGGGCTGCGCAGCGCCTGCACCTACTCAGGCGCGACGAGCGTGGCCGAACTGCATGAGCTGGCGGTCGTCGGCACCCAGAGCGCGGCCGGCTATACCGAAGGAATGCCACAGCCGAACGGCTGGTAGGCCGGGCTGCCGATCGGCCGGGCAGATGTAAGGCCCGGCTGACCTATCTTGCCCCCGATCGCGTGCGCTGCGAAGATTTACGGGTACTTATGGTTTTCGC
>JASIBM010000419.1 GCA_030045175.1 Streptosporangiaceae bacterium
GACGCTTGGCCCGCCGGTCACGCGCCCGCTTGAGCCGCCCGCGGCCACCAGGAACGCGCCCGCCGCGCGCACGCCGACGCTGCCCGCCCAGGCCCCGCTCGCCCGCGTCCGGATCGCGCGAACCCTGCTCACGCAGGCCCCGCTCGCCCGCGTCGCGACCACCCAAGCCCTGCTCGCCCAGATCCCGCTCACCCGCGTCGCGACCACCCAAGCCCTGCTCGCCCAGATCCCGCTCGCCTGCCTCGCGGCCGCCCAGGCCCTGGTCGCCCCGGCCCGCTGGGGCCGATCGCGCGGTCACCGGCCCTTCCCGGTCTGGATGGTCCCGGGGCTCGAGTGCGCGGCATCAGCAAGCGATGCGCCGGCCTGCTTACCGCTGGCGCGCTCGGTGACCAGGCCGTCGTCGATCTCGATCAGTCGGCCCATCGATTCCGCCATCTGCTGGTCATGGGTCACCACGATCACGGTCAGCCCCTCCGCCGCCAGCCCGGCGAGCAGGTCGGCCACGACCTCGGCGCTGCGCCGGTCCAGGTTGCCTGTCGGCTCGTCGCAAAGCAGCACCCGAGGACGCTGCGCCAGCGCCCTGGCTATCGCCACCCGCTGCCGCTCACCACCCGACATCGTCCCTGGCAGCGCCGCCAGCCGGTGGCCGAGCCCGACCCGGACCAGGGCCTCGCACGCCGCTTCCCGCCGGCCCCAGATTCCCATCCCCCGGTACAGCAGGCCGAGCTCCGCGTTCTCCGCAGCGGTCCGATCGGCGAGCAGGTGGAAGGACTGGAACACGAACCCGAACTGCCGCGCCCGCAGCGCGGTCACGCCGGACTCGCTCAGCAGCGCGGTGTCTACGCCCCGCACCAGGTACCGGCCCTGGGTCGGCCGGTCAAGCAACCCGAGCACGTTGAGCAGCGTGGACTTGCCAGAGCCTGACCTGCCTGCCACCGCGGCAGTCTCGCCCGCTTCGAACCGCAGCGACACCGGGCGCAGCGCCCGGACGGGCACCGCGCCCGGGTAGGTCACCGCCGCGTCGACGAGCTCCATCTCGCAGTCCGACCGCCCGGGCTCGTCGGGCGGCGGGCCTGGCGCGGGCCGCCTGGGCACCTGGCGTTTGGGCGCGAGTCGCTCAAGCACCGCCCTGCCCGGCCCCGTGCTGGCCGGTCCCGTGCTGGCCTGTCCCGTGCTGGCCGACCCCGAGCCGGCCGACCCCGTGCTGGCCGATGCCGTGCTCTCCGGGTCAGTCGACCCCGGGCCGGCCGACTCCGTGCTCTCCGTACCTGCGCCCGCCGACCCCGGCTCTGGCGGTATCTCGGACCACCGCGCCTGCCTGCGCACCGGCACCCCTACCCGCCCGGGGCCGGAACGACGGAGAAGGCCGGCCTCGGCCCGACCAACCCGCGCCGGAGCCTGAGCCTGAGCCTGAGCCCTGGCTTGGACTTGGACTGGGACGTGGCGATGCCTAGGACCACGAGCTCACCTGGCCGCAGCGAGCCGGGCCGCAGCGGCGTTACCGCCTGCTCCCCGCCACTCACCAGGTCGAGCCTGACCGGCACCTGCCTGGTCTGATTCCCCTTGCCTGTCGCCACGGTGACGTAGGTCTGGCCATTGCCTGCCGTGCTCACCGCGGCCACCGGCACGATGAAGCTCCGCACCTGCGACGTGGTGACGCTCACCTCGACATTCTGGCCAGCCATCCCGGCAGGAAGCCGCCCGACCGGGACGAAAAGCACCTGTGGCGAGTGCACGGCGGTGATCCGGACGCCGAAGCTGCGGCCGCTGATGTCCGAGATCGCGGTCGCGCGCATCCCGGCCCGCAGCAAGCTGGTCTGGGCCGACCCGGCGAACCCCGCCAGCGTGGCCCGCCCGGACCTCAGCGTCACCACCGCCTTGCCCGAGCCCACGACCTCGCCGAGATGATCGGCCGAGGCGATCCGAACCGGGAGGTGCGGCACGAAGAGCACCTCGCCGAGCGGGACCTCGGCGCTCGGCGCTCGCCTGGACCCAGCCGCAGAGGACGTCCCGACCGATCCGGCGCTCGCCGCTTGCAGGTCATGGGCCTTGTACAGCGCGGCGACCGCCGCCGCGGTGCCGGGTCCATAGACGCCAGAGGCGTCCGAGCCGATCCCGAACCCGGCGGCGACCAGGCCAGCTTGCAGCTCCGCGACGTCCGGCCCGTGTACCCCTGGCCCCATCGACCTGAAGACCGGGATCTTGCCCTGGAATATGAACACCGGGCGCTCGGCCACCGTGAAAAGCAGCGTGCCCTGGCCGACCTGCTCGCCCGGCCTGACTCCGATCGACGTCACGACGGGGAGCGACCCGCCCAGGTCGCCTGGCGCGCTGACAGGAACCGACTTCCCGTCCGAGACGTTCGCTCGCATCGTCACGAGCACGGGGAGCACCCCGAACCGCACCTGGGCCGTGATCAGCGAGGCCGGCGGCGCCGAGGCGTTCGCCGCCTCCTGGGCCGGAGATACGAACCCCCTGGCCACGAATCCGGCCACGACGCCGAGCAGCAGGGCGACGGCGAGCATCGCGGGCAGCACCCGCGAGCGCCGTTGCGGCGAACCGGGCAACCGCCCGCGGCGCACGAGGCCGGCCAGTCGCCGCGACCTGCTGCCGATCCCGAAGGTCCCGTCACCGCCACCGGTCACGTCGCCGCCCGCACCGGGCTCATACGCACTCTGCTCGCCCGCACCGGGTTCATACGCACTGGGTTCATACGCACTGGGCCCGCCCGCGATGGGGTCAGCCGTCTCACCGAGGCCGACGGTCACGTCCGTCGGCAAAGACTGAGCGTCGCTCATGGATGACGTCCTTCTTGCCCCGCAAGCGAAGCGCTTCCGCTCACGCGATCTCGACCGGGCCTGCCACGGCGCTTTGGCCAGGCGAACGGCGGCCTCTCGGCTAAATAAGCACAGACTCAGCTAAGCGAGCACGAGCACTCGGCCAAGGGGAACGCATTTCGGCCTGCCCATCGGTCGGGCTGTTATCGGCATGGTATCGGTCGTTGAATGTTCTTATCCTCATTAGTCGTAACTTCACTGCTGCTGGTTCACCTGCGCCAGCGTGCTCAGCGTCCGCGCCGCCACCGTCTGGAGCTCGGTCACCTCCTGGAAGTGCGTTTGCATGAAGGCTTGCTGCTTCTCCAGCCACAGCCCCTGAAGCACGGCCACCAGCGGCCCGGCGCAGCGCGCGAAGACGGCGGACCACTGGGCGTCCGTCTTGCCCAGTGCCGCCGAGGACGACGAGAACCGCGGGCCCAACGCGCCGCCCCGCACGATGAAGAACGCGCCCCGGTTGATGACGCTCTCGAGCCAGGAGATGAACTGGCGCAGCGACCCGGCCGCCGTCCTGGGCGCACCTTCCTTCGTCACGCACGTCCCGAACGTCTTGTCAAGCGCCTGCACCTGCGAGGAGGCTTCCTCCCTGGCCTGCACGGCGTACCACTGCCTGAACAGGGCGGCCCCGAGCAAGTTGAGCTGCCGGGCCGGCTGCTGGGCCTGCGACCAGCAGCGCCACTGGTCGAACCGCACAGCCTGCAGCTCCGCCGCAGAGACCCCCGACAGGTTCGGCCGGTTCAGCCCCGCGAAGTAGATCGGCGCAAGCAGCCCAGACTGCTGGATTGTCGAAAGGTTGACCAGGCCGAGCCCGGCCTCCTGGGCTCGCTGGTAGGCGCTCGACACGTTGAACGGCATCAGGTTGAGGTTGTCGAACGCGATGGACTGGACATTCGCAGGAAACCCGAGCCGCCTGATGCACGCCTCGAACTGTTCCTTCTCCAGCGTGCTCAGCGTCTGCTGGAACTGCGTCCCGCTGCTGACCTGTGTCGTCGTCGCTGGCATGAAGTAGCCGATCACGCCGCTGTTCGTCGGCTGGGAGGTCAGCCCGCCCGACCCTGGCACGAGTGAGCTACAGCCAGCGACCGCCGCCACCACCAGGACCGCCCCGGTCGCCCGCGCTGCCATCGCACCCCGGATCCGGAGCCTGATCGTCATGGCAGCCCGCCCATCCCCGTTGCCTGCTGCTCGCGCCGGCTTACCGCACCGCCGCCAGCGCCAGGTCGGCGGGCTCGAACGCGGCCAGCGGAGCCCGGCCGGATATCAGGTCCGCCGCCCGCTCGGCGAGCGCGATCGTCGGCGCGTTGGTGTTGCCCCGCGGCACGGTCGGCATCACCGACGCGTCAGCCACCCGCAGCCCTTCCACGCCATGAACGCGCAGCTCGGTGTCGACGACCCCGGCCAGCCTGGTCCTGTCCAGCTGGGACCGGCCCGCCATCGCGCAGGTGCCGACTGGGTGGAAGAGCGTGGTCACGTCGCGCCGGACGAAGTCGCGCAGCTCCGCGTCGCTGCGCAGGTCGTGACCGGGTGCCAGCTCGCTCGCCCACATCTTGCGCAGCGGCCTGGTGTCGGCGATCTCCCTGGCCATCCGCACGGCTCGCACCAGCGCCTCGGTATCGCGCGAGTCGGCGAGGTAAGCCGGATCGATCACCGGCTTGTGCCTGGGATCGGCGCTGCGCAGCGTGAGCTTGCCCCGGCTGCGCACGTGCACGAGCGTCACGAGCACCGACATCGCGCGCTCGCTCGCGTCAGCGAGGCCGCCGTCGCGGAACGCGGCAGGCAGGACGTGCCACTGGATGTCAGGCGCCGGCAGGTCAGGCTCGGTGCGGGCGAAGCCGCCCGACTGCGCGATGTTCGTGGTCATCGGCCCGGAGTGGGCGAGCTGCCAGCGCAGCATGTTCTTCGGCCCGGCGAGCTCGGCCAGCCCGCGAACCTTCGGCGTGGACCAGATCGCACTCACGCACGGGTGGTCCGACAGGTTGGCGCCCACCCCAGGGCTGTCGGCGAACACCACGATCCCGTGCTCGCGCAGGTGATCGGCCGGCCCGATGCCGGAGAGCATGAGCAGCTGCGGGCTGTTGACCGCGCCGGCCGCGAGCACGACCTCGCCGTCGGCGCGCGCGACCTGCTCGGCGCCCCTGTGCAGGTAACGGACGCCGGCCGCCCGGCCGCCGTCGATCAGCACCGAGGTGACGAGCGCGTCCGTCTGCACGGTCAGGTTCGGCCGGTTAGCAGCGGGATGCAGGTAGGCGTCGGCAGCCGACCAGCGCTTGCCGTCCTTCTGGGTGAGCTGGTAGAAGCCGACGCCGTCTTGCGTCGCGCCGTTGAAATCGTCATTGCGCGCCGCGCCCGCGTTCGCGGCGGAGTCGACGAAGGCGGCGGTGGTGACGGACCTGAATTTGGGGTCCACGACGCTGAGCGGACCCGATCCGCCATGAAAGATCGATGCGCCCCTGGAGTTTTGTTCCGCCCTAATGAAGTAAGGCAGCATGTCGTTATAGCCCCAGCCGTCGCAGCCGTATTCGTCGCGCCAGGCGTTGTAGTCGCGGGCGTTGCCGCGGATGTAGATCATCGCGTTCATCGATGACGACCCGCCCACCATCCGCCCGCGCGGCCAGTACACCGACTGCCCGTCGGCCCGGTCCTGCGGTACGGTGCGGAAACCCCAGTCGTAGCTGCTCTGGTACAGCAGGTTCTGTGCCGCCGGGATGTGGATCTCATCGGCGTCATCGGGCGGCCCGGCCTCGAGCAGCAGCACCTTCACCGACGGGTTCTCGCTGAGCCTGGCGGCCAGCACGCAACCCGCGCTACCAGCGCCAACGACCACATAGTCATACACGATCGACTCCAGGACCTGGTTCAGGCATTTCGCTAAAACACCCTACTAGTTCATACCAG
>JASIBM010000420.1 GCA_030045175.1 Streptosporangiaceae bacterium
GAGGCTCGCGCCGCGCGGCAGCGCGACGCCGACGAGCACGTCCGGGCCCGCCCCGCGCTCGGCGAGCGCGCGGGCCAGCCTGCTGGCATCGCGGTCTAGCTCGGCGTAGCTGACCGTGGCGCCGTGCTGGCCCTGGGGTGCGCTCTGCGCGCCTGAGGCTCTGTCGCCTGGGGCTCTGTCGCCTAGGGCTCTGTCGCCTGGGGCTCTGTCGTCCGCAGATGGCCCAGACCCAGACCCCGATGACCCCGAGCCCCCGATGGCCAGGAACGCCCCGTCGCCAGCCACCAGCGCGGGCGCATCGGGACGGCGGGCGACCTGGGCCGCGAACAGGCTAGTTACGGTCGCGTCCCGCGGGTAGCGGCGCGACGTGGCGTTCCATGTCGCCCGCGCCGCCGCCTCGGCGGTGGCGCCTAGGTCGATCTCGGCCAGCCGGGCGTCGGGCCTGGCAGCGAGCTGGCGCAGCACGTCGCCAAGCCGGGCCAGCATGTGCCGCGCGGACTGCGACAGCATCCGCCTGTCGTCCCACATCGCCGCGAGCACCATGGCTGGCTCGTCGAAGCCGTACAGCGTGAGCGGGAAGCCGGGCAGCCGGTGCACGCGGGCAGAGGCGCGCGCCGGGTCCTGGCCGTCCCGCGCGGCCAGCGCGACGTGCAGCCGCGCCCGCTCGAAGATCACCAGGCTGTCCAGCGGCGGGGGGTCAGCGGGCAGCTCGGCCCAGTGCAGGATCGAGGCGAGCGGCGCGAGCTGGTGGTCGCGCACCGCCCGGGTCCTGGCGGCGACGTCGGCGGCCAGCTCGCTGACGGTCAGCGCCGGGTCGAGCCTGACTCGCAGCGGCACCGTGGTGATGAGCATGCCGATGATGTCGTCGGCCCCTGGCACGCTGCCGTAGCGGCAGGACCTGGTCACGGCGAACGTGACGTCGTCGGTGTCGTCGTAGCCGCCGCGAAGCAGCGCCCACGCGGTGCTGAGCACGACGCCGGGGCTCGCGCCGAGCCGTGCGGCGAGCGCGCGGACGCCGTCGGACTCCTGCGGCGTCAAGGTGATCTCCTCGGTGGCCGGCCGGGCCGGGCCGCCGTCGCCGTCGTCGCCGAGGAAACCGGGGAGCGACCTGGGCAAGGTGGCCCCGGCGAGGTGCTCCTTCCAGAACGCCTCGGCCGGACCGAGGTCGGCGCCCTGCCACCAGCGCGCGAAGTCCGCGAACGAGGGCCGCGGCCGGTGCTGCGGCGGCTGGCGGCCCGCGCGGAGCGCGGCGTAGTCGTCGAGCACCTCGTCGAGCAGCAGCCGCATCGACCTTCCGTCCATGATCGCGTGGTGGAAGGTGAGCACCGCCCGCGTGCCGCCGAGCACGCTCACCCGCAGCAGTGGTGCCCGGCCGACGTCGAACGGCTCGAACCGGTCGGCGAGCAGGAAGCCGGCAGGCGGCTGATCCAGCCACCGCACTTGCGGTTCAGCTTGCCCGCCGATCACCTGGACCAGGCCGTCCTGGCCGTGCAGCTGGAATGACGTCCGCAGGGCCGGGTGCCTTGCCACCGCGTCCCGCCAGGCTCGGGTGAAGGCAGCCCGATCCAGCAGCTCGGGCCAGTCCATCGTGACCTGCTGGATGTCCACGCCGCCGGCCGGGCGGCGGAGCGTGCCCAAGATCATGCCGCGCTGCAGCGCGAGGGCTGGAAGCGAGCGGGGGTACCCTGCCGGGGCGGGCGAGCGTGGCTCGCCGGACCGGTCCATGCGCGCCGTCACGGGTCGGCCGGGGTCGCCTGCTCCTGCATCCACTGCCGCAGCGACAGCGGGCGCATGTCGGTCCACACCTGTTCGATGTGGGCTAGGCACTCGTCCCTGGCGCCCGTCGTGCCCTCGCGGCGCCAGCCGGCCGGCAACTCGCGGCTCTCCGGCCAGATCGAGTACTGCTCCTCGTCGTTGATGACCACGGCGTAGGTCCGGGTGTCTTCGTCATCGAACACGAAAGGGCCCCCTATTGCCGCCTCGCGCACCAGGGTGTGAGCGAGCCCTCGCCGCCCGCAGAATGTCACGCGCGCCATATCGAGTCAAGGCTCTCCTTCCTCGCGTCAGGCGTCCACCTGGGCGGGCGGGTGCTCGTGCGGGCGGCTGCCGTCCACCCTCGGCGTCCTGGCCACCCAGCTGACCGCGGGCCCGGCGCAGGCGGCGCACGCGGCGAAGACCAGCGCGATGACCCACCAGCCCCAGCCGCCAGTCTGGACGGCGAGCAGCGTGAGCCCGACCGGCGCGACGGTGCCCGCCAGCGAGCTCACCGTGCGCCCCATCCCGATGTACGCGCCGCGCTGCGCAGGCGGCGGCACGTCCGTCTGCAAGTACCACTGCGCGGCCGAGAGCCACAGCTCCGTTGTCGTGGTCAGCAGCACGGCCAGCACCAGGACAGCGATCGTCCAGGCCCCGGTGGTCAGGCCGGATAGCGCCGCCACCGGGCAGGCGACGGCGCTCGCCAGGGCGGCACGCCGCATCATCCGGCCGGCCGCGGGCAGCGAGTCCGTCCCGCGCGTGGCGGGCACTTGCAGCGTCACGGCGAGCAGCGTGTTGAGCGCGAACAGTCCGCCGAGAATGGCGTGCGGCGCGTCGGTGTGGGTGATCACCCACAGCGGCAGCACGTCGGTGAAGATCACCGCGTGATAGAGCAGGATGGCCACCAGGAAGGCGACGGCGACGTAAGGCCCGTCCCGCAGCACGGTGAGCGGAGAGCGGTGAGCTCGCTCGTGCCGCGCCGCTTGGGCTGGCAGCAGCCGCGAGACGATCACGGCGTCGGCCACCAGCACGACGGCGTCGAGCAGCACCATCCCGATGAGCGCCGGGGTCGTCCCGATGGCGAGCGCGATGGCGGCCACCCCCGAGCCTGCGGTCAGGCCCGCGTTGAGGTACGCGC
Organism: Streptosporangiaceae bacterium; assembly: GCA_030045175.1. Taxonomy (GTDB): domain Bacteria; phylum Actinomycetota; class Actinomycetes; order Streptosporangiales; family Streptosporangiaceae; genus Chersky-822. The sequence goes on from JASIBM010000420.1 coordinate 2,894, forward strand.
GGGCGAACGCCATGACCTTGACCCGGCCCTGCGCCGGGATCGCGTCGGCGGTATAGATGGAGCGGCCGTAGCTGGCGAGTGAGTCTGCGAGCGTCGCCGCGGCCATCACCGCGACGAACTCGGCGAAGGACCGCGCCAGCGGGTAGGTTGCCAGCACGACCCCTTCCGCCGAGGCCCCGACCACCCAGGCACGCTTGCCGCCGATGCGATCGGCCAGCAGCCCGGCCGGCAGCGAGGCTGCCACCGCGACGACGCCTGCGATGGACAGGCCCAGGCCGATCCGCAGCGGGTTGAGCCCGAGCACGCGGTTGAAGAAGACGATGCTGCCGGTCAAGAACGTGCCGCTGCCCAGTGCGAGCAGCGCGGACTGGAATGCGATGACCCTGGCGATCCCGGCAGGCGGCGCGAGCCGTGACGGCCGCCAGCGGCCCTGATCGCCCTGGTCCCGCGCCCGCATCAGGCTGGCCCAGCCGCGCTCGGCCGGCCGGTCGGCGCCGTCACGTGGCGGCCGGGACGGGCGCGCAGATCTGCTCGGCTTCGGCCCAGTCCGCTTCGAGCGCGGCGTCGCGCAGCTCGGTCAGGCCATCCAGCGCGGCGTCGTCGCCGGCCAGGCGGTCGATCCCGCCGGCCGTCGCCACGTGATCGCGCAGCAGCCGGGCGGCGATCAGCGCCGACCTGGTGCCCCTGGCGGTCACCGGGTCGAGGTGGTAGCCGGCGTCGCCGACCAGGCACCAGCCGGGGCCGCTCATCGGGCGGCGGAGCATGCGCAGCTTGCCCGCGCCGCCAATCGAGGTGACCCGGCGCCCGGCAAGCACTGCTAGGCCCAGGAGCGGGTCCGCCGCGATGATCCGCTCGAACTCCCGCGCCGGGTGCCGCCCCGAGGCGTCGATCATGGCCTGGTGCATGTCCGTCGACAGGCACCACTGCCGCTCGCCGCACGGCGTGCAGATGGCCACGCTGTCGTTGGTGAGGGAGAAGTAGCCGCGATCGGCCGGCAGCGGCAGGTCGGCGTAGTAGGCCAGCATGGCGACCCACGGGGAGGGCACGACCCGGTACGGGACCGCGCCGACCCGATCGGCGTTGCGCGAGAGCCGGCCGTCGGCCAGCACCAGCAGGTCGCAGCTGAGTAGGTGGTCCGCCCCGTCATGGCGCACGACCACGCCGCTGACCCGCCCGTCCCTGCCGATCACGTCCCGCACGCGCGCGGGCCTGGCCACCGTCACGTTGCCACGACTCTGGGCCGCTCGCAGCAGCGCCGGGTCGAGCACCTCGCGTGGCATCGTCATGCGGAACGAGAGCTCGTCCTGCTGCGGGTAGTCATGCTCAGTGACCTCGCCGTCGGCGCGGAAGGAGTGCCCGCGCGTGCGCGGGGCGCCGCAGTCAAGCACGGCGCCGAGCAGGCCCAGGTCGGCCCAGAGCAGGTTGCCTGACCGGTCCCAGGTGGCCTGCTGCGGCCAGAACGACGTGGCCCGCGAGGCATCGACGACCAGGATCTCCCGGGCGTAGGGTGCGAGCGCCCAGGCAGTCGTCGTTCCCGCGATCCTGCCGCCAGCCACCACGACGCTCCAGTGGCCGGCGATCTCGCCTGCGCGCCTCACGCCGGAACGGGCGCCGGCATGCCCAGGTTCTCCTGCGCGGCGGCAGGAGGCTGGTCGATCCAGTTCATGGAGATGAACACCTTGGCAATGTCGTCGCGCGCGAACCTGATGCCAGCCTCGTCAGTGATCAGGCGGCCATGCTGGCACAGCTGGTCCAGGTACTCCCGCACCTCAGGCAATTCCAGGGCCGTCCACAGCGAGGTGCCCGTCCGCTCCAGGTAGACCTGCGCGTCCACGCCCGCCGGGGTGGTCAGCGCGAAGCCGATGAGGTTGGCCGCCTGCGACTGGTCCGAGAGCGGCACGTCGTAGTCGAACTCGGCCGGGCTGGCGATGTAGTGGTGCATCTTCCCGCTGGCGAAGCCCTTGATGTGCCCGCCGAGCACGGAGAACGAGCCGGAGCCGAAGCCGATCCAGTCCAGCTTCATCTGGTAGTACGACAGGTCGGCCAGGCAGATCGGAGCGCCGAAGTAGGCAAAGGTGTACTCCGGGTAGCCGCTTTCTGTCAAGATCGCCGAGGCTAGCCGGTAGGCGTCGAGCTGCTTGCGCAGGTCGGTCCGCCTGCCGGCCCGGTCCAGTCGGCGCCGCAGCACCGTGCCCTGGCTGGCCCGGTAGGCGTAGATCGAGTAATGGTTGACCGGGAGCGAGGCCGCGTGGCTGATCATGGCCTCGACCTCGGCGAGATCCTGGTCGGGGAAGCCGATGATCAGGTCGATGTTGACGTTGTCGAACCCGGCCTGGCGGGCGAGGTCGATGCTGGCCCGCGCGGTCCGCGCGGAGTGGACGCGGCCGATCATGCGCAGCCGGTCGTCGTCGAAGGACTGGACGCCGATGCTGATCCGGTTGAAGCCACGCTCGCGCAGCAGCCGCAGCTTCTCCAGGGTGAGCGACTCCGGGCTGCTCTCGATGGTGGCTTCGGTGACGTCATCGAGCGGCAGGGCGCCGGCCAGCGCGTCGTGCAAGGACTCGATCTCGGCCAGGCTGAGTATGCTCGCCGTGCCGCCGCCCCAGTACATGACCTCCGGCCGGTACCGCTGCGCGAGATCCGGGCCGTGCGCGGCGATCTGGGCCCGCAGCGCGTCAAGGTGCCCTCGGCGCCCCGGCGAGTCCGGGCCAAGCCGCAGGTCCCCGATCGGGACCTGCGCCACCCAGTCGCAGAAATGGCACTTGGAGTTGCAGAACGGGATGTTCACGTAGACCAGCAAGGGGGGCTTGCGGCCAGCTGCCTGGACGGACATGTGGCGTGCTCCTTCGATCAGGAGATTGGCCCGGCCGGCGGCCGGCCCCGTGCTCGCCTCGCCTACTCATCGACCATAAGTCACGGTGCAACAGCCACTCAAGCGGGCAAAGGACGCGATCGGTCCTGGCCGGGCGCGGCGCTTGCCAGCCGGCTGCCTTCCGTCACATGCGTGCTCACAGGTACCAGCCACGCGCACGTGGACATGGCCTGCGCATCGGTCGCGCCGCCGAGCGCAGTATCACATCAGCCCGCGTTCGGGGACTTCCGGTGATCTGGGCTCCGCTGACCCACACAGGCATTTATGCCAAGGGCTCCGATACGCGATGGACCTGCGATTTCTATAACAACCGGCGGCACCATAGATCAAGTGGCATGAAATCACCATCAACTACGAGCCGGATGCTACGATAAGCGAGGCCCATGGAGGAGTCCCCACGGTTGGGAAACCACCGGGCCTTCACTGTGAGTCCAGGGGTGCGGCGGACGCCGACGCGCTCGCACGCGACACAGCGAGGAACGATGAAGCCCTTAACGCCGGCGGCAGCATCACCAGTGGCCAGCCACCGATCACCAGTTCGCCCATGCCGGCGACACGATGGAGCACCGCGGCCAGAGCGCCGCGCCATCGTGGCCGCGCATCCGCGCCGAGGTAACCGCGTTCCTGGGGGCCTGGCGTGAGCGCGGCGGGGGAGTTTGACTACGTCGTGGCGGGCGGGGGCACGGCGGGTTGCGTGCTGGCGGCCCGGCTGTCGCAGGACGCCGCCGCGCGGGTGCTGTTGCTGGAGGCCGGCGGGCCGGAGCGGACGGCGCAGATGGCCGACCCTGGTGGCTGGCCGGATCTCCTGGGGTCGGCGGCGGACTGGGCTGGCGTGACCACGCCGCAGGCGGAGGCCGGGCCGGTGATATACCCGAGGGGCCGGACGCTGGGCGGGTCCGGCGGCATCAACGCGATGGCGCACGTGCGCGGGCACCGGGCGGGCTATGACGGGTGGGCCGCTGGCGGGGCGGCCGGGTGGGGGTTCACCGATCTGCTGCCGTACTTCCGGCGCACCGAGCGGGTCGAACTGGCCGGCGGGCGCGACCCGGGGCTGCGGGGGACCGAGGGCCAGGTGCCGGTCGCCCCGGCGGCGCAGGATCGCCGGCATCCGGTTGCCTTGGCGCTGGCGCGGGCGCTGGAGTCGTCGGGTTACCCGGTGACCGATGACCTCAGCGGCGCGCGGCAGGAGGGCGCGGCGTGGGTGGACCTGGCCATCGCCGGCGGGCAGCGGGTCAGCCCGGCCGATGCGTACCTGCGGCCGGTGCTTGGCCGGGCGAACCTGACCGTGCGGACCGGCTGCCTGGCGACCGCGCTGATCACCGAGGGTGGCCGGTGCACCGGGGTCAGCTACCTGCGGGACGGGGCGCACGAGGTGGCGCGCTGCGCGGGTGAGGTCATCGTGTGCGCTGGCGCGGTCGGCTCGCCGCAGCTGCTGATGCTGTCCGGCATCGGCCCGGCGGGCCAGCTGCGCGGGCTGGGCATCGGCGTGGTCGCCGACCTCCCCGCGGTCGGGGCGGACCTGCAGGACCACCCGATGGTGCTGACCTCCTACGCCGTCCCTGAGCCGCTGCCTGCCAGCCGGTACAACCACGGCGAGATGTACGCCGCGCTGCGCACCGAGCTGGCGGGCAAGTGGCCGGACCTGCACCTGTTCCCGATCCTGCTGCCGATCGCCCCGGCCGGGTTCGAGGCCCCCGCGGCGGGTTTCGCGCTGACCGCCGGCGTGATGGCGCCGGACAGCCGGGGCTCGGTGCGGCTGGCCTCGGCGGACCCGCGGGCCGCGCCGCTGATCGACCCCGGTTTCCTGCGCGAGGGCGCGGACGTGGACCGGCTGGCCGAGGGGCTCGGCTTGCTCCGCGAGCTGGCCGCCAGCGAGGCATTCGCCGGCCTCGCGGCGGCGCAGATGTGGCCAGGACCCGCGGTGCGCGCCGGGGCCGAGCTGCGCGACTACATCCGCCGCGCGGTCGGCAGCTACTACCACCCGGCCGGCACTTGCCCGATGGGCACCGGTCCGGGCTGCGTGGTCGACCCGCAGCTGCGGGTGCACGGGGTGGGCGGGCTGCGGGTGGCGGACGCGTCGGTGATGCCGGTGATCTGCAACGCCCACCCGAACGCAACCGTGCTCGCCATCGCAGAGAAGGCCGCCGACTTGATCAGCGGCACCACGGGCCCGCCACCATGAACACAGCGCCATGAACACGGCGCCATGAACAGCGCCAATGAACACAGCGCCTGAACGACCTGTCCATTACCTGCCAGTAGACTTCGAATCCCGGAAAGGGGCGATGCGGTTATGTCGGAGAACGCGGCCGCGAATGAACGGCTACGCCGATATGTCGAGACCCACCACATTGACATGATCCCCGCTGCGGCGCGGCACGGTAAGCCGTGGCACCAGTTCGCGTTCTGGTGGGGCGGCAACGTCAACGTGTTCAACGTCGTACTCGGCGCGGTCGTGGTGTCGATCGGGCTGAGCTTCTGGTGGGCGCTGATCGCGATGGGCGTCGGGATCCTGATCGGCGCGCTGCTGATCGCGCTGCACGCGACGCAGGGGCCGAAGCTGGGGGTGCCGCAGACGATCCAGTCCCGCGGCCAGTTCGGGTTCTACGGGTCGGCGTTCTTGTTCCCTGCCGTGCTCTTCATCAACGTCGGCTTCATCGCCGCGCAGTTCGTGATCCAGGCGCAGGCCATGCAGATAGTGGTCGGCTCGGTGAGCATCCCGGTGTGGATTCTCATCCTCACGGTGCCCGCGGTGGTGATCGGGATCTTCGGGTACCGGTGGATCCACCGCGTCATGCAGGCCACGGCCGTCGTGGTCGGCGTGTCGCTGGTGATCATGCTGGTGCAGGGGCTGCGGTACGGCTCGCTGCCGGTCAGTGAGACGAGCATGGCCCACCCGGCGGCCGGGTTGTTCCTGGCCGGGGTGGCGCTGCTGGTGATCGACATGCTCTCGTTCGGGCCGTTCGTCTCCGATTACACGCGTTACCTGCCTGCCGAGACCAGCGGGCGGCGGCTGTTCTGGGCCATCTACGGCGGCAACGTGCTCGCCACGTTCTTCTCCTGCGCGGTCGGCGCGTACCTCGGCGCCCTGCTGCCCAAGCTGGGCCCGGTCGCGGCGGTCGGGAAGGTGTCCGGCTCGTGGGCGCTGATCGTGATGGCGTTCAGCCTGGTCAACGCGGGCACTTTCAACGCCTACACCGGCGCGTTCCAGGTGCTGGCGTTCGGCAACATGTGGCGCCGGTTCAAGTCGGCGTCGGTCACGGTCCGGCTGGTCCCGTTCTTGTGCGTGATGGCCGTCGGCGTGGTGGTCGCGCTGCTGGGTTACAAGTCGTTCGTGACGAACCTGTCCAACTTCCTTGACGTGCTGCTTGTCCTGTTCATCCCCTGGTCGGCGGTCAACCTGACTGACTACTTCGTGATCCGCCGCGCCCGCTACGACGTCGGCGCGTTCTTCCTGCCCAACAGCACGTACGGCAACTTCGCCTGGCGCGGGCTGCTCGCTTACGCGGTGGGCCTGGCCGCCGAGTGGCCGTTCGTGTCCCAGCCTGATTACACCGGGCCGCTGGTCAAGCATCTCGGCGGGGCGGACATCTCCTGGCTGATCGGCTGGTTCGTCGCCGCCGGGGTCTACCTGCTCCTGATGCGCCTCGCTCCCAGCGACGAGCTGGCCGTCGGCCCGGTCGCGACCGCCACGGCCGGGTCTAGCCTCGGGTAGCGCCGGCCGGACGGGAACCCTTGATGACAGCGCGCGCCAGCGCGCCGCCGGTCCGGTCGGGCACGGTGCCTGCGCTGGCCGCTGAGTTCACGCTCCGGCCGCAGACCATGCCGGGCCTGGCGACGTTGCTAGCCCCCGGCACGGCTGTGGCGCTGGTCTCGGCCGCTACCGGGTCGTCCGGGCAGCCGGGCTCCTCGTGCGGCAAGACCCAGCTCGCGGTGTACCTGGCCGACCAGCTGTGGCGGTCCGGGCAGGTGGCGTTCCTGGCCTGGGTCGACGCCAGCAGCCGCGCCTCGGCGTTGTCCGGGTACGCCGAGGCCGCGGCGGCGGCGGGCATCGAGGCTGGCGGCTCTGCCGAGCAGGTGGCCGGCCGCCTGGCGGGCTGGCTCGCGGCCACCGCCAGGCCGTGGCTGATCGTGCTCGACGACCTGCGTGACGCCGCCGATCTGGACGGGCTCTGGCCATCCGGCCCGGCGGGCAGGACGCTGATCACCGCCCAGGATGAACGGGTCGTCCCCGCCAGTCCCGGCTCAGGCGGCGAGCCCTGGGAGCGGGTGGTCCCGGTCGGGCCGTTCAGCGCCCGCGAGGCACTGAGCTACCTGATGGCCAGCCTGGCCGGGGACGCGGACCAGCGGCATGGCGCGATCGACCTGGCCATCGCGCTTGGCGGCGACCCGGTGGCGCTGGCCCATGCCAGCGCCGTGATCGCCACCACCTCCTGGTCGTGCCATGAGTACCAGCAACGCTATGCCGACCGGTGCGCCCGCCTGGCCGTCCGCCAGCCCTGCGACCAGCCGTCGGCGGTTACCTGGCTGCTGTCCGCCGAGCGGGCCGAGCAGATTGCCCCTGGCGGGGCCGCCAGGGGCCTGCTCGAGCTGGCCGCGCTGCTTGACGGCCAGGCGATCCCCGCCACCTTGTTCACCACCCAGGCCGTCGGGGGCTATCTCGCCAGGGCAGGTTCGCCCGGCGGCGCGGATCAGGCCTGGCAGGCCGTGGAGGCACTCGAGGACACCGGCCTGATTACCGTGGACCAGGCGGCCGCGACTCCGGTCGTGCGGGTCAGCCGGCACGTCGCGGCGCTGGCCCTGGCCCCGATGGGCGAGACAGCGCTCCAGCGGGCCGCATGGGCAGTGGCGGACGGGCTGGCGGAGATATGGCCGCGCGATGAGGCGGAACCGTGGACGGCCGCGGGCCTGCGCTCGTGCGCCGACGTCCTGGCCCGGGCCGCGGGGGACCTGCTGTGGACCACCGACGGCTGCCACCCGCTGCTGCGCACGGCCGGGCACAGCGCCGACGCAGCGCGCCTGACCGGCCCGGCCGTGCGGCACTGGGCCCAGCTCGTCACGACCAGCGAGCGCATCACGGGCGCGGGCAGCCCGCACACCCTGACCGCGGCCAGCCAGCTCGCCCAGGCGCTGCACGCCGCAGGGAACGCGCAGCAAGCTGTGAGCTGGTGGCAATGGGTGGCCGCCGGCTACTCCCGCGTGTCCGGCCCCGATCACCCGGCCACCCTCGCCGCCCAGGTCGGCCTCGGCCAGGCGCTGGCCGCCGCCGGCCGGCCCGGCGACGCGATCGCCGCGCTGGACCAGGCCGTGATCGGCTACGAGCGGACCTGTGGCGCGGGCCATCCGGACACCTTCCGCGCGCGCAGCGAGCTCGCCGCCGCCTGCCAGGCCGCCGGCCGGGTAGCCGAGGCGATCGGGCACTACCGGCGCAACCTGGCCGAGCAGGAACGCATCCACGGCGCCAGGCACCTGGCCAGCATCACCGCCCGGGAGCAGCTCGCCGCCGCCTGCCTGGAGGCCGGCCAGATGAAAGAGGCGCTCACCGCCTACCGCAAGGCGCTGGCCGACCGCGAGAAGATCCAGGGCGCCGACGACCTCGACACCATCACCGCCCGCCGCAACCTCGCCAGCGCCTGCCAGGCGGCCGGCCAGATCAGCGCCGCGCTCCAGCTACACGACCAGGCCTGCGCCAGCTACCAGGAGGTCCTCGGCGCCGACCACCCGATCACCCTCGCCTGCCAGGCCGACCTGGCCAACTCCTACAACGCCGCAGGCCGCCTCGCCGACGCCGCGGCCCTGCTCCGCGACACCCTCACCCGCTGCCAGCAGGCCCTGCCACCCGGCCACCCCCTCACCACCAGCGTCCAGCAAGCCCTGACCAGCATCGCCAGCCCGTGAACGCGCCCGTCACGGCGGCGGAGGCCGGCTCAGGGATTGCCCGGCGGGCTCAGGGACTGGCCGGCTGCTTGGTTACCGACGCCTGGTAGATCTGCTCGATCGAGGACTCGAGCCGGGCGTTGAACTGCTCGTCGGTCTGGCTTTCCGTCAGCCCCTCGAGGAGCGCGCGCGAGAAGCTGGCGATGAGGGTTGGATCGCGGGCGAGCCGGGCGCAGGCCTCGTCCCTGCTATAGCCGCCAGACAAGGCGATGACTCGCAGCACGCGCGGGTCAGACGCCAGGTCGCCGTACAGGCCGGGCCGGGTCGGGATGGTGATCTTCAACATCACGGTCGCGCTCTGCGGCAGCTCCTCGATGTGCTTGGCGATGGCGTCGTGCAGCAGCGTCTCGGCTTGCTCCTTGTGCGGGCTTGAGATGCTGACCTCGGGCTCGATGATCGGCACGAGGCCAGCCGCCATGATCCGGCTCGCGTAGTCGAACTGCTGGCCCGCGATCGCCGAGATCCCGGCCTCGTCCGCGTCGTTGATCACCGACCGCATCTTGGTACCGAAGATCTGGTGCCGCCGCGCGCGCTCGAGCAGGTCATCGAGGGTGTCGATGGGCTTCATGAGCTGCACGCTGTCCTGCTCGGGAGCCAGCCCCTTGTCGACTTTCAGGAACGGCACGACGTGCTTCTCGTGCCACAGGTAGCGGGCTGTGGGGACGCCGTTGACGTCCCTGTCCATCGTCTGCTCGAACAAGATCGCCGCGAGGACGCGCGAGCCATCGAAGGCCGGGCTGGTAAGCACGCGCGTCCGCATGGCGTGGACCAGGTCGAACATCTCGGCATCGGAGCTGTAGCGGTCCCGCCCGACGCCGTACTCGGCCAGCGCCTTGGGCGTGCTGCCGCCGCTTTGGTCAAGGGCAGCGAAGAAGCCGCGCCCGGTCCGGACCTTCTCGGCTTGGCTGGTGTTCACCCTTCCTCATTGTGGCACCAGCCGCGCGAGGGCTGATCGCGGGGGGATGACCGGGCTGACCTACATCCCGAGCGCGGCGGTCTCAGCCAGAGAGCGGGAGCGAACGCCATTTCTCCGCTAGCGTGGTCTATGCGAAAGGGGAGTGGATCGGATGAAGGCTCGCATAGCTCTCAGCGTGGCGGTAGTGCTGCCGGTGCTCGCGGCGATGGCGTTCACCACCGCGGGAGTCGCCGCCGCGGCTCGGGCAGCTGGCTCGTCGGACACGGTGCGCATCGTCACCGACTCGGCTGGCATCCCGCACATCACGGCTTCGAACTTCAGGTCGCTGGGCTACGGCGAGGCCTGGGCCTTCGCCGAGGACAACTTCTGCACCCTGGCCAATGACTTCGTCACCGTGAACGGCGACCGGTCGCAGTACTTCGGGCCGAACAACCTCGCCGTCAACTACTCGGCCGGAGTCGACCCGACGAACCTCGACTCCGACCTGTTCTGGCAGACGGTCAAGGACTCTGGCACCTACCAGGCCCAGCTGCACGCCAAGCCGCCGATCGGCCCCCTTCCCCAGGTGCTGCAGCTATTCGAGGGCTACGTGGCCGGCTACAACGCCTACCTCGCCTCGGGCGACCTGACCGACCCGGCGTGCGCAGGCCAGCCGTGGGTCCGCCCGATCACGCTCAAGGACCTGTGGCTGCGCGGCGTGCAGATCGCGACCGAGGCATCGAGCCAGCAGTTCATCAGCGACGAGGCGCTAGCGGCTCCGCCGAAGAGCGGCGCCGCTACGGCGGGCTCACCGTCGCGCCCGAGCCTGGCCGGCCTGCGCGAGCTGCGTGACCTCACCGAGAACGGCAGCTCATCGAACGGCTCGAACGGAATCGGGATCGGCCGCAAGGACACCAGGAACAAGGACGGGATGGTGCTCGCCAACCCGCATTTCCCCTGGTACGGGACCGAGCGCTTCTTCGCAGAGCAGCTGGACGTGCCCGGCAGCTATGACGTCGAAGGCGGGACGCTGATGGGCTTCCCGCTCGTCGGCATCGGGTTCAACTCCGACCTGGCCTGGACGCACACCGTCTCGACGTCGACCCGCTTCACCTTGTACCAGCTGAAGCTGGCGCCGCAGCACCCGACGAGGTACGTGTTCAACGGCAAGACCATGGCGATGGGCACCGTGAAGGTGGCGGTCAACTCGGGCAGCGGCACCGTGCGGCACACCTTTTACACCACCCGCTACGGCACGGTCCTTGTCATCCCGCCAGCGGGCTTCAACTGGAGCAAGAAGACCGCCTACGCGGTCGATGACGTCAACATCGATGACGAGTTCCGGGCGGCCGATCAGTATTTCGAGATGGGCCGCGCGACCTCCGTGGGCGACCTGCTGCGGGTTGAGTCTAAGTACCTGGGGATCCCGACCTTCAACACCATCGCGGCAGACAAGACCGGCCACGTGCTGTACGGCGACGTGGGCAACACGCCAGGAGTCACCACCGCGCTCTTCAAGAAGTGCCTTGCGCCCGGCCTGCCAACCCTGATCTACGAGCTGGCCGACCTGATCACCCTCGACGGCTCGACGAGCAAGTGCGACTGGATAACCACCAAGGGAACGCCGGTTCCTGGCATTCTCCCGGCGAGCCAGGAGCCGCACACGATCAGGACGGACTACGTCGAGAACTCGAACGACTCGTACTGGCTGGCGAACCCGAGCCACCCGTTCAAGGCATTCTCCCCGATCGTCGGCCCGATCGACGTCGAGCAGGGCCTTCGCACCCGCCTTGGCGACGAGATGATAGCCGAGCGGATCGCGGGCACCGACGGGCTCGGCAAGCCCAAGTTCACGATCGCGACCCTGCAGGCCATGTGGGAGAACGACCGCTCGCTGCTAGCCGAGCTGGTACTCAAGCCCCTCGTGGCCGCCTGCCAGAAGGCACCGGAGCAGGAGGCGTCCAACGGCACCATGGTGAACCTGACACAGGCGTGCGATGCCCTGGCCGGATACGAGGCATATGAGAACGGCGACCTGGACGCCTCCGGTGGCTGGCTCTTCGAGGACTGGTACAACCAGCCGATCACCGGCACCTTCTGGAAGGTGCCCTTCAACGTCAAGCACCCGCTCACCACGCCGTACGGGCTCGACACGTCCAACCCGGCTATCCTGACCGCCCTCGCTGACGCGGTGCTCGACCTCCAGGCACAGGACATCCCGCTCACCGCCAGCTACGGCCAGGTCCAGCATTCAACAAAGGGCAGCGACGTGATCCCGATCCACGGCTGCGACACTGGATGCTTCAACGCCATCTACCCGGGCCTGGCCGACGGCAACCCGTTCTACCC
>JASIBM010000421.1 GCA_030045175.1 Streptosporangiaceae bacterium
GCCACGATCACGGCGATCGGCGGCCATGCCGGGGCAAGCCTGCCCGGCATGGCCCGCCCGGCCGGCACGGCCAGGCCAGCCCCGTCGGCTAGCCCGGCCCCGCCGGCCGGCGCAGGCGGCATCGCGGGCACCGTCACGGGCAACGGGCAGCCGCTCGATGGAGTCTGCGTGAACGCGTTCGGGCCAGGTCACGGCGAGACCCTGACGTCGGCGACCGGCCAGTACCAGATCGGCCACCTGCGGCCCGGACGCTACGCGGTCGATTTCATCGCTGGCCCCTACTGCGGCAAGAACTCAGGCAACTGGCTCATGCAGTGGTATCCGGGCGTGACCTCGCTGCTCGAGCCGCGCCATCCGGTCCGGGTGCCGGTCGCCGCGGCCAAGGTCACGCGTGGCATCGACGCCGCGATGCGACTCGGAGGCGAGATCTCTGGGACCACGCGGAGCGAGTCGGGCGTGGCGCTTGCCGGTGTATGCGCGGTCGCCCAAGGCCTGATCGGCCACCTCGAATTCGGATTCGAGGTGGCCTCGGGCAAGAACGGCAGCTACGCCGTGCGCTCGCTGTTCAAGGGCAAGTACTTCGTCGAGTTCACACCCTACTGCGGGGTCAAGGGGAACTACGCGCCGCAGTGGTACAAGGACTCGGCCAGCCAGGCGCACGCGAGGCCGATCGAGATCTCCGGCGCCCAGGTTGTCACGAGCGTCGACGCGGCGCTCCCGCCGGGCGGGATCATCACGGGAGTAGTCAAGGCGAAGACCACCAACGCGCCGGTCAAGGGGATCTGCGTCTTCGCCACTCCGAAGTCTGGTATCCCTGGCCCGGGCGCCTTCAAGCAGACCCAGACGGCGGCTAATGGCAGTTACAAGCTGACCGGCCTGGTCACGGGTAAGTACGTGGTCCAGTTCAACCGCGGCTGCGGTAACAACGGCAACTACCTGCCTGTGCAGCGGGTGGTGTCGGCGCGGACCAGCCACACGGTCACGTTGAACGCTTTCCTGCCACCGGGCGCCATCGTCTCTGGCGTGATAACGGACGCCCACGGCAATCCGGTGCGCGGCGTCTGCGTGCAGGCAAGCAGCAATAACGCCTTCGGCGCGGCGACCTCTGCCGCCAACGGCTCCTACTCGGTCGTCGCCCTTACGACCGGCTCGTACACGGTGCAGTTCTCTGGCGGCTGCGGCAACTCCGGCAGCTACGCGACGCAGTTCTACGACGGGCAGTCCAACGTCGGCTCGGCCGGCCAGGTGACGGCGACGGCTGGCGAGACGACCTCGGGGATCGACGCCGCGATGCAACCGGGGGGCACGATCACCGGCCTCGTCACCGACGGAGCCGGGCATCCGCTCAGCGGGATCTGCGTCTCCGTCATCGGCCTGTCGGACCTGGCCTTCGAGCTGCCGATCAATTTCCACATGACCAAGGACGGCACCTATCTCGCGGCGAACCTGGATCCAGGGCTGTACGCCGTCGACTTCGGCTGCGTCCTTGGCGAGCGTGACTTCGCCCCACAGTGGTTCAGGTCACGACCTGGCACGAGCACCGCCGACCTGGTGTCCGCGCCCGCCGGCGTCGTCACGTCAGGCATCAGCGCCGTGCTTGCCCGCGGCGGGTTCATCAGCGGGATGGTCACGAACAGCGCGCACGTCAAGCTCTCGGGCGTCTGCGTGACGGCGGTGCCGCCCGGCAGCCCGATCCCGTCACCGAAGTTCGGGCCATTCCAGGTGACGAGCAAGGGCGCGTACCACATCGGCCCGCTCAACCCTGGTGAGTATGTCGTCCAGTTCGAGAACTGCTTCAAGTATCAGTACGCGACGCAGTGGTATCACGCCAGCGACACCCAGCAGGCAGCGACCCCGGTGGCGGTCCACCTCGGGGCCACCACGAGCGGAATCGACGCGGTAATGACCGCGGGCGGGTCGGTCTCCGGCCGGGTAACCAACGGCTCGGGTCACCCGTTGCCGGACATCTGCGTGACATTCGCCGACGTCGCTGCCCGGTCGTCCAGATACACCGTGACCAGCGCCTCCGGGCATTACACCAGCACCGGCCTGGCCACCGGCGAGTATCAGGTCACGTTCTCCGACTGCAACTTCAAGAAGCACGTCGTGGCTGGCACGGCCCTGCGGTCGGTGCACGTGACCGCGCCGCACGCGGTGCTCGGGTTCAACGAGCGACTGGCCCCGGCCGGGGTGATCTCGGGAACGGTGCTCGGCGGCGGCGCCGCGACGCCGCAGGCAGGCGTCTGCGTGGTAGCTGTGCCGCTCGGCACGGGCGACGCGATCGGGTCGACCATGACCGGCGACCAGGGCAGCTACCAGCTGACCGGCTTGGCGCCAGGTAAGTACCAGGTGTACTTCGGTGACCCGTTCTGCCTGTCCGCAGGCAGCGGTTACGCGCCGCAGGCCACGACGAGCCCGGTGACCGTCCCGGCTGGCGGCGACGTCAGCGGCATCAACGCCACGCTGGCGTCCGACGGCGCGATCTCGGGCGTCGTCACCCAGGATCCGGACACGCCTGTCGCCGGAGAGTGCGCGACGGCGGTCCCCGTCAGCCCGGCGCCCGACCCGCTGTATGGCGACACGCTGCACGACGCGATCGCCGAGACCGCGGCCGACGGCAGTTACACGCTGGTCGGCCTGCTGCCAGGGCAGTACAAGGTCGAGTTCTCCACCGGATGCGGCGACAGCGGATTCCAAACGCAGTGGTGGAACGACGCCGGATCGGCAGCGACGGCGACCATCATCACGGTGCCGGCCAACGCGACGGTCCCGGGAATCGACGCGACGCTCCAGCACTGATGAACCAGCACTGACGAATGAGCCATCCGGCTAGTTGTTCATGTGTTGTTCATGACCAAGGTGACATTCATCACGGGGTGCCGGGTGAGGGCATCCTTCGGATGAAGTCGAAATATCGGCTTGATCAGCTCTATGCTGTTCTAAATTGATTGCCTCGTCGACGCGCCCCTGCGAGTGTGAGCCCTGTGAAACTGAATGTGAGCCCCGCCAGGCGGGTTACCCTCA
>JASIBM010000422.1 GCA_030045175.1 Streptosporangiaceae bacterium
GGCACGGTGACGACGACGTGCGCGCCGGCGGGCACGGTGACCGACGACGCCGGGGGGGTGTTGGTGAGGGTGATCGCGGCCCAGCCGGACCCGGCCAGGCACGACCTCGCTGGGTCCTGAGGATGGCTGACAGGTCGCGGCGCGGTCGCGGCCGCGCTGGCGCAGCCAGCGATGGCGACCACGGCCGCGCATACCGCAGCGCTTGTGCGCATTCGTTTCATGCCAATTGGACGCACGACTGCCCTCGCCAGGTTCCGCCCTACCCGGCAAAGTCCAGCAGCGACTGACGATGGTTAGTCCGTCCAGTCGCGTAGGTCTGTTTCGCCAGGCAGATCCGCTGGCAGTAGCGTTGTCAGGTCCTCCCGGGTCACGATGCCGGCCTCGGCTACTCGCCGCGCATGCCGCTCGGTCATCAGCTGGAATACCTGCCGGGCGGTCCTGCCGTTGCCGAACGTGGCGCCGCGGGGCAGCAAGGCGACGAAATCGAACAGGGCTTCCTTCGCCTGCTCAGATAGCTCGTATCTGTGCTCAGTTGCCTGGCTCGCGATTATCTCGACAAGCTCCGTAGTGCTGTAGTCATCAAAGGAGAGCGTACGGGAGAACCTCGACCCGAGTCCCGGGTTGGCCGCGATGAACCTGGACATCTCGTCCGGATAGCCCGCGACGATCACAGCCACCTCGTCCCGGTGGTCTTCCATGAGCTTGACCAGCGTCGCGATCGTCTCCTGGCCGAAGTCGGAGGCCTGCCCGCGCGGGGTCAGCGCATAGGCCTCATCGATGAACAGCACTCCCCCGAGCGCCTTGCGGAATACAGCCTGGGTCTTGGGCGCGGTATGCCCGACGTACTCGCCGACCAGGTCTGCGCGGTCAGCCTCGACCAGGTGACCGGATGCGAGCATGCCGAGCGCGTGCAGCAGCCGGCCATACAGTCGCGCCACGGTCGTCTTCCCTGTGCCCGGATTGCCAGCGAACACCAGGTGACGACTGAGCGGCGGCGGCGGCAGCCCGGCCTGTTCGCGCAGCCTGACCATCTGCGCCAGATGCACAAGCGTGGTGACGTCACGCTTGACGCGGTCAAGGCCCACCAGCCGCCTCAGCTCGGCAAGCAGCGAATCAAGATCGCCTGGGGCCGGGTCGGTGGCCTGGCCGGCCGCGCCTGCCACGGCCTTAGCCCCAGGCCGGGCCGGCGACGGCGACGGCGAGGCGCCGGCCGCGGGCGCTGCCGACCGGCCGGCCGGGGCATTGGCATCGGCGGGCAACAGCGAGCTGGTCACGCGATCGGCCAGGCAGCATTCGAACAATGGCTCAGCCCCGTCGGCGATGAGCACGTCTTGCGCGGTGTCGTGGAACCGGCAACGGCGTATCACAGGATCAGCCCCAGCGCCAACGTAGAGCGCTGGATAGCTCGCGGCTGACATGGCGCAGTCCTCCATCAGGACGTGCCCGTTGTCGCTGACGTACACGCCATTGCTCGCGGTGCGGGCGATCGTGGTCGACCGTATCTCCGCATCCGATCCGGCCCTGATCACGACGCCGGAGCCACCTGTCCCCGTGATCTCGCAGTCACGCGCGACGAGCAGGCTGCCGCTCTCCGCGACGATCCCGGCGGCACCGCAATCTTCCACGCGCACCTCGCGCAAGACGGCACCGGCGCCAGCCCCCACTTCGATGCCCGCTCGCCGCGGCTTGGTGATCTGGCAATCGGCCACCAGGACACGCCGGGGGGAGCGCAAGCAGATCCCGGTCCGCGCCTCGCTGATCTGGCACCCGTGCATGGCCACGTCGCCGCGCTCGGTCACCATGACCCCGGACATGCGGGAGCGCATCATGCCCGTGCCCTCCGCGCGCAGCAGCGCGTCTCCGGTGACAGTGACCGCGTGCTCGGCTGACCCGCCTATGACACAGTCCTTGAGCACGCCCCCGGCCCGCTCGCCGAGGTGCACGGCGCTGTAGCCGGTGTCGGTGAACTCGCAGCAGGTCAGTTCCATCCGGGCGGCCCCGACCGCGAAGGCCCCGTTGCCCGCCGGGCGCAGCACCGCGCCACCGTCCGCGGTGAGCACCGCGCTGTCCCTAGCGACCAGCCCGGTGTCCGCCGCGTCAGCAACGGTGCTGCCCGCCATGGTGACCACGCTCTCGTCGGTCGCGAGCACGCCGGCGGCGCCGGTCCGCTCGATCCGGCAGCCGCGCAGCACGACCTTGGCCGATCCGCCGGCGAAGACTCCCGTTGCCGCGGCGTCACGGATCCGGCAGCCGCGCAGCAGCGGCGCTCCGCTCTCGGTGACGCGCAGGCCGGCCCTGCCTGGGCCGACGATCTCGCAGTCCTCGAACACCCCGGTCGCGTGGCCGCTCACGTGAATGGCGTCCCCGGCGGGCCCGCTGATGGAGAGCCCGCTGATTGTCGGCGTGGCACCGCCGGCAACGACGACACCATGGCCTGCTAGCTCGGACAGCGCGCCGCCACGTACCGTGGCCCGGCTGTCCCCTGTGAACCGCAGGCCGTCGGCCGGGACCTTGCGTACCCGACAGTCACGCAGCTCGGGCTCGGCGTCGCCGGTCACCTCCAGGCAACCGCCGCTGATGCAGCACCGCTCAAGGACGACGGTCCCGCCGGTGACAAGGACGGCTGCCCCGCCGCTCGCGTCCTGCTCGATGGTCAGGTCCCGCACCGTGCCCGCACCCGACACCACCTGGAGCGCCGGTCCTCCTGGCGAGATCACCCGCACGCTCTCCGCGCCCTGCTCAGCCGTGATCGTGACCGACCTGTCGAGCACGAGCGACTCGCGGTACTCGCCAGGAGTCACGGATACCACGCCGCCGTCGGCAGCGACCCTGATCGCCGCCGAGATGGTCCGTTGCATGCCAAAGCCACGAGGACCGACCCGGACCAGCCCGGCTGTCATGGGCTAACTGTGCCGCGAGGCCGGGGAGCGCTGGCCAGTCACCGCGCGGGGACCGTCCCCTTTACTGTGACGGCATGAGCACCGCATGGGGACTTTCGAGAGCGCCGCGTCCCCATGCCACGCTGGCAGAATGACCACGCCTAGCAACCCGGTCGAGGTGCCGCAGCTCGAGATGCTGTGGACGACGCCGCCGCCGTACATCGGCACGGTGGGCGGCGGAACCGGCAGCGGGTCGGCGCCGGAAGTTCCTGAGATCGACGTCAGCCTGGCCACCGTGCAGTCGGCCGAATCGGCCATGCTGGCCGCCGAGTCGACGATCGTCGGGGAATACAACGCGCTGGTGCCCGACGTCAAGGCGGCGGTCGACTCGGCTTCGTTCTATGGCCAGGAGGCCACCTACAGCATGTCGATACCTGGCGGGGACCTGCAGACCGTGGAGGTAATGCCGGACACCAATCTCCAGCAGTCCGCGCAGCAGTACGCGGCGCAGATCAACCCGGTCATGTCCCAGGTCCTCGCCTTGGTCGCGGCGGCGACCGAGGCATGCGGCATCTTCACGGCGCTGCTAGACAAGGCGGGCCAGATGTACGCCTCCGCCGACACGAGCTCGGCGCTGCCCTATGCGCCGGCCAATTACACGTCGAGCGTCCCGCCCGCGTAGGCGTGTCCCTCAAAGGGGCAGTCCCCGTATGTGGCCATACCGCTGGTGACGGGCGGCGATTAGCTTCCAGCCATGGTCACCACCATCAGCATAGAAAGCTTCAAGGTCGACCTGCAGCAGCTACAAGACGCGATCGGCACCGTCAGCGCGCAGGCTCAGACCATCGGCGAGCAGGCTCAGGTCATCCAGGCCCAGCTCGCCGAGGTGCCCTCCTGGTGGAGCGCGCCGTCCGAGGTTCCGTTCTCCCAGCTCGCGATGGCCTGCACGAATCAGCTAAACGGACTGGTATCCCTGCTCCAGGAGATGATCACCAGGATGAACTCCGCATACCAGAACTACCTGAGCGCCGAGACGGCCAATGTGAGCACGCTGCACTGACCGTGCCGGAAGCCGTCGGCACGCGTCAACGAGACAGCCAAAGAGAAGGCAGGCGAGCGTGACCGTCCCCGCTGAGTACAACGACGTAGCGCTGCGCATCTCTCCGGCCAGCGTCTACGAGATCGGAAACAACATCCAGGCCGCGGTCGGCAATGTCATCGACGCGCTCGGCTCGATCACAAGCACGCTCAATGGCCTCCAGCTTGGCTGGGTCGGCAGCACGGCCACCGAGGCCAAGCAGTTCACCGACCAGTGGACGGCCGCCATGACGAACCTGTTCGGCGTCGGCCCGGCCAGCGGCAACGGCTCGGCCTCGATGGGCGTGCTCCAGCAGGTGATCGCCGCGCTGATGACCGTGGGAGGCAACTACGGCGTCGCCGAGACGGGCATCGTGTCCATGTTCAACTCGCTGGCCGCCGGTACTACCACCGACAAGAACACGTCCACCTCGTCAAGCACGGGCGGCCCCACAGCGACGTCAGTGACAGACCCATCGCAGAGCTCGGTCGGGGAGATTAACTGGGCGTACCTATGACCAGGGTCATCTTTCATCGTCCGGTAAGGGCGACGCCGCCCGTCATACCGGACCAGCGGGTCACGCTCCCTTCCGTGCCGCAGGAGCAGCGCTCTGCTACCACCTCGTCGATGCTGATGCTGGCGATGCCGATCATGAGCAGCATCACGATGGCGGCATACATGATCAGCTATGGCAAGCCATGGCTGATCGCGATGGGCGCGTTCTTCGTGATCGGCTCGGTCGGCACCGGGCTGGTGATGCGGCATCAGCTGCGCAAGGGCACTCGCCAGTACAAGTTCGGCGCGCGTGCCCGCTACCTGGACTACCTCACGCAGGTACGGCACGGCGCCAGGGAAGTCGCCAGGCAGCAGCGCTTCGCGGCGGCGTGGACGCATCCGTCGCCTGAGCGGCTGTGGGCGATCGCACGCGGCCGGCGGCGGGTATGGGAACGCCGCGTCACCGACCCCGATTTCCTGAAGGTGCGGCTCGGCACCGGGCGGGACAAGCTGGCGACGGCCATCCAGCTATCCGGCCAGGCCGATCCGTTGGCTGAGTACGACAAGCACGTGCTCAAGGCCGTGGAACGGCTGACCGAGCGGCTAGGCATGGTCGGGCGTCAGCCAGCCTGGGCGGACCTGGCGAACGCCGGAGTCGTCAGCATGCTCGGGCCTGCCGAGCGGGTGCGCGCGCTGGCCAGGTCGATGCTGCTGCAGGTCGCGGTGCTGCACGCACCTGCCGACGTCACGATCATGGTCTGCACGGCCAGCGACCCCGGCTGGGAGTGGGCGAAGTGGCTGCCGCACGTGCGCGGCGAGCAGGCGGCGGGCGCTGGCGACCGCGAGTGCGGCCACGGCGATGGCCGGGGCAGCTCGGACAACGGAGCAGAGTCCGCGCCGCTCGTGGCGGCCACCATGGCCGGGCTGTCTGACGTGCTCGAGGCCGAGGTCGACCGCGCGGTGGCGGCCACCACGAGCAAGGCCGTGATCCACGCCAGGCTTTCCGGTCAGCCGCTGGCGACCAGGCGGCTGGTGCTGATCATCGATTCCTACGATCCGGCCGCCGCGTGGGCCCGATCCCCGGCCGCGACAGGGCTGTTCGAGCTGGCCGGGCCGCAGACTGGGATCACCGTAGTGTGCCTGGTGGAGTCCGAGACGGCGGAGCCGACTCGGACTCGCCTGCGAGCGCGCGTCGCTGCCGACGGCTCGCTGACGCTCGAAGGACCTCAGGCCGGCCTGCACGCGCAAACCGAGAACGTCAGGGCCGACCAGGCAGACCCGGGCCTGGCCGAGCTGACCGCCCGCGCGCTCGCGCCGCTGCGGCTGTCACTCGACCCCGAGCGACTGCTACTCGACGCCATCAGCCTGCCCGACATGCTCGGCGTCGCCGACGTCGCCGACATCGACCCGGCGCGATCCTGGGTGAGCGCCAGCGACGAGCGGCTGCTGCGGCTGCCGATCGGCCGGGACGGCGACGGCGAACAGGTCGAGCTTGACCTCAAGGAGGCTGCGCAGGGCGGCATGGGCCCGCACGGGCTCGTGGTTGGCGCGACCGGGTCGGGCAAGAGCGAGCTACTGCGGACCCTCGTCACCGGGCTGGTGATGACGCATCCGCCGGACCTGCTCAGCCTGGTGCTCGTCGACTTCAAAGGCGGCGCCACCTTTGCCGGGCTCACGGATCTGCCGCACGTGGCCGGCCTGATCACCAACCTGGCCGGTGACCTGACGCTGGTCGACCGGGTGCGCGCCGCCCTGCACGGCGAGCAGCAGCGCCGCCAGCGACTGCTCCGCGAGGCAGGCAACGTGGACTCGCTGCGTGATTATCACGCTCGCCGCGCGGCCGGTCGCACCGAGGCCGCTGGCAAGCCGCTCGAACCGCTTCCTTACCTGCTGATCGTTGTCGACGAGTTCGGCGAGTTGCTCTCGCAGCGCAACGACTTCATCGACCTTTTCGTCCAGATCGGCCGGGTGGGCAGGTCGCTTGGCATGCACCTGCTGCTGGCCACGCAGCGGCTCGAGGAGGGCCGCATGCGAGGGCTGGAGTCGCACCTGTCCTACCGGATCTGCCTGCGAACCTTCAGCGCCGCGGAGAGCCGGGCCGTGATCGGCACCACGGACGCCTATCAGCTTCCTTCAGTGCCCGGCTCGGCCTACCTCAAGGTGGGCGAGGATGCCTACCGCAGGTTCCGCATCGCCCACATGTCCGGCCCATATCATGACCCCGGCGCAGCCAGGGATGGAACGGTACCCGCGGAGCCGGTCGTCACCCCATTCGGGCTGCGCGAGCAGGCGCCGCAGACCCCGGCCGCGTCGCGTAGGGCGCCACGCCGCACCAGGACAGTGCATACCGGGCTGACCGTGATGCAGGCCGCCGTGGCCCGGCTGAGCAGGTTCGGAGAGGCAGTGCATCAGGTGTGGCTGCCGCCACTTCCCTCGGTGATCCCGCTGGACGCCCTGCTCGGGCCGGTGGCCGAGCAGCCCGGCCGGGGATGCCAGGCAGCCATGTGGCCGGGGCCAGGCCGGCTATCGTTCCCCGTCGGCCTGGTCGACCTGCCGTTCCAGCAGCGCCAGGAGCCGCTGGTGCTCGATTTCGCGCACAAGCACGGCAACCTCGCGCTGGTCGGAGCGCCGCAGACGGGCAAGAGCTTCCTGCTCCGCACGATCATGCTCTCCGCCATGCTCACCCACACGCCGCAGGAGGCGCAGTTCTACTGCGTCGACTTCGGCGGTGGCACGCTGGCGCCGTTCGCAGCGGCACCGCACGTCGGCGCGGTGGCCGGGCGCCGCGATCCAGAGACGGCCACCCGCCTGTTCGGCGAGATGGTCCGGCTGATCACGGCGCGCGAGCAGCTCTTCACCGATCACAACATCGAGTCCGCAGGCAGCCTGCGCGCCATGGCAAGGGCCGGCCGGCTGCCATCGGGCACCAGGGCCGCCGACGTCTTCGTCGTCATCGACAACTGGGGCGCGGTCCGCGCCGAGGTCGCTGGGGCGGAAGAGGCACTGCTTGAGATCGCGTTCCGCGGCCTGGGCGTCGGAGTGCACGTGATACTCACGGCCAGCCGCTGGGCTGACATCAGGATGAATCTGCGCGACGGCATCAGTGCCCGGATCGAGTTGCGGCTCAACGATCCCGCCGAGTCGGAGGTAGACCGCCAGCTCGCGCGTCAGCTCGCGGCCAGCCCTCCAGGACGCGGCATCGCGCCACCCAGCCTGATCTTCCACGGGCTCGTTCCCCGGCTTGATGGCATGGAGACACTCGAGGACATCAGCGAGGCACAGGACGACACCATCGCGAAGATCGCCGGCGCCTGGGACGGAGCCACCGCACCGCCGATCAGGCTGCTCCCTGACTTGGTGCCGGCCGCCAGCCTGCGCGCGTCCTGGCGCGGTGGCCAGGCTGGCTCGGCGACCGCGGTTCCGATCGGCCTTAGCGATATCGACCTCGAGCAGATCGGCATCGACCTGGCAGACGGAGATCCGCACGTGCTCGTGATCGGCGACGCGGGAGCTGGCAAGACGGTCTTCCTGCGCACGCTCATCCGCGGGCTCGCCGCCTCCTGCGACCCGAACCAGGTCAGGTTCATGCTCGTCGACTACCGCCGTGGCCTGGTGGACGCCCTGCCAGCCGAGTATGTCGGCGCCTATGCGGGCGATGGGCTGGCCGCGGGTGAGTACGCGGCTCAGCTAGCCGCCAAGCTGGCCGAGCGGATGCCGCCGCCGGGGCTGCCCGCCGCCGCCCTGCGTGCCAGGGACTGGTGGACGGGCCCCGAGCTCTACCTGGTCGCCGACGACTACGACCTGGTGGCGACCGGCCACGCCTCGCCGCTTGGCGCCCTGGCTGACTATGTCCCGCATGCCCGCGAGACCGGCCTGCATATCATCCTGGCCCGGCGGGTGTCCGGCTGGACTCGCGCCATGACCAGCGATCAGCTGCTCGCGCGCATTCGCGATCTCGGCACGACGGGCCTGATACTCTCCGGGGACCCACGCGAGGGCGCGCTGCTCGGTGCCGAGCGGGCCACCATGCGCAAGCCAGGCCGGGGCGTGCTCGTCCGTCGCCGCGAGCCCGCCGTCCTGGTCCAGGTAGCCACTACCGAGGACCAGCCTGCACAGCCGGACGGGGATCGGCCCGCTGACAGTGACAGCGAGCTAGTGGTCGCGCGCCCGCGCGGGTAGGAATCGATGTCAATCGATATAGGCGACTCGCCGGTTACCGATAACCCGGATAACCCGAGCGTTCCCGGCGTGGTGCTGTACTCGTCGAACTTCTCGACCTCGCAGATCTATACCCTGGCGGCGGAGTGGGGAACGCTTGCGAGCACCCTGCAGGCTCAATTTAGCGCGATGAATAGCGCCATCAACGCGATGAGCTGGAGCGGCCTGGGTTATGACGCTGCACTCGCCGCGTGGCGCGCCCTGGTCGACAACCTGCTTACCCCGGCGATCTCGGCGTGCTCGGCGGTGCAGTCGAACCTCGTGTACTACGCCCAGCAGGTCGATCAGTACGAGGCGGCCATGGTGCAGCAGGCCTCGAACGAGATCAGCACCGCCGCCATCACCGCGGCGGTCGGCCTGGTCCTCGATATCGTCGCAGCGGTTGCCGGGCCCGCGCTAGGCGCGGCCGCGGAGGTGGCGGCGGGCCTCGAGGTCGAGTCGGGCGGGCTGCTTGTCAACGTCATCAAGTCGATAGGCGGCGCGCTCATCACGATGCCGCGCCTGGTCTCTTTCGCGTTCAACGCTGCGATAGGCATCGACGTGGCGATCGCTCAGAACGAGATCACGGACGCCATAGCCGCAAAGGTCAACAACCAGCCGTTCCAGGGCCTGTCCACCACGGAAGTCATCGTCGACACGGTCACGGGCGGCGTGCTAGGCGGGGCTGGCGGCCTCTTTCACAACCCAGAGCCGAACGTGTCCGATCCGACCGTCCTGCCCGGCGTCGTCGAGGAACCGCCTGCCGTCGTTCCACATCCGGTTGACTTCCCCGGGGCAGACCCGGTACCCATCGTCAGCGAGCGGCCGCTGCCGTTGTCTTTCGAGCCGAGCATCCAGACGCCGTCCACGTCGCTGACGTCGCTGGGGTCGCTGACCCTGGTCGACCGGCCGGGCGCCATCGACGTCGCGACGAACCCCGCGCTGAGCAAGCCTGGCCTTGATCTCGACACTGATGGAGGCGTTCCGCCACCACCGCCCGCGCCGCTGTCCCGCGTGCCAGAGGTACCCACGCCGAACACGCCGGAAGAGAGCTCGTCGGCGGTCGCGCTGCCGTCGGCGCCGGGCACCGTAACGCCAGGCACCGTGACGCCAGGCACTGACCTAGCCGTGGCCAGCCAGAGCGTCGCGACCAGCCAGAGCGCCTTGTCAGCCGGTTCGGCAGCTATCGCCAGCCAGTCGGCCGCGCGGGACCTAGGCGACGCGGGCGGCACCAATCTGGTGGCCGCGGAACCGGCCGATCTCGGCGCGAACAGCATGGTGGTCCAGCGAACCATGCCGGCTCAGATCACGGTGACCGACCCCGAAGGTGAGACAACGACGTTGGCGCAGTTCCGCGCGCTGACCACGAACGACGGCAAGATCATCGAAACGCCGTTCCCCGTCCAGCTCGAGGCGACCGGCCCGCCGTCGTCTCGCGTCGACCCCACCGGGCCGGCCGGCACGGACGCCGAGCCGGCAAGCGCGGACGTCGCCGGCAACTACACGGCGATCAGCTCCGAGCTTCGCGCGGCATTCCTTGAGGCCCAGGCGCGGCGCTCGGCCATCGCCGACACGGCCGACCCCGCTGACGGCCTGCCGAGCGGAACGTCATATACCGGCACCGGCCCAGATGGCATCCGGCTCAGCGACGAACCGGTCCCCGACCGGCCAGCAACCCCCGCCATCACCCGCACCACCCCAGAAGGCAACACCAGAACCCTGCTCAATGCTCGCCCGGAGGCGGAGCCGCAAGCCGACGACACCAGCTACACCGGCACCGGCCCGGACGGCATCCGCCTGAGCGACGAGCCAGTCCCCGACCGGCCAGCCACCCCCGCCATCACCCGCACCACCCCAGAAGGCAACACCAGAACCCTGCTGAGCGCGCAGGACACCACGATCCGGCCGCAAGCCGACGACGCCAGCTCCCCCAGTGCAGGCACCGATGGCATCGTCGTGGATGGAGCGTCAGGAACCGGCCGGTCAGCGCCGCAGGCCGGTAACGCGAAGGGCTACGACCCGGCGGAGTACACCGACAACATCACCTTCCACGTCCAGGATGAGCACGGCAACTTGGTGGCTGTGCCGCGCGCCACCTTTGCGGAACCACCCGGCGACGGGCTCGCTGCGCCGGACGGCGACAACCCTTCCGGTCTCGAGCTGGCGCGGGCATTGCTCGCCAAGCTGGGCGCGCCAGACCGGCCTGCCGACGGCAGCCCAGGCGTCGCGCCGGCCGGTGCCGACGGCACCGCAGGCACGTCGTCCGGCGGCGGTAGCCGCACCGTCACGGGAGTCAGGTACGAAGAGGTCAACCTGCCGGGCGGGCTGAAGAGCCTGAGGGCCATCAGCTACAGCTACCAGGTCCGCGACGAACCCGCGCTAGACGCGGCCACGGTCGAGCCGCCGCCAGAGCGTGTCCCCTTCCCAGGCACCGGCTACCGGCTCGGCACCCGCGAGGAAGCAACTACCGACACCGCGACGCCAACCGACACCGCCACCCCAACCGACACCGCCACCCGCACCGAGACAGTTACCCCGACCGAGACAGTCACCCCGACCGAGACAGTCACCCCGACCGAGACCAGCACCCCGACCGAGACCAGCACCCGCACGCAGACCATCACCCCGACCGAGACCAGCACGCCAACCGACACCGTCGCTGCTGACAAGCCGACGAGCGCGTCAGCCAGCGAAGGCCAGGTAGGCCAGGTAGACCTGGCCGAGCGCCCGCCATCCGAGCAGCCGGCGGTTGCCCAGGCCGGACGATCGCCCCAGGGCGCCGAGCGATTGGACAGCCTGCGGTCCAGGCAGCTGCAGATCGACGACAGGCTCAGCTCCCCGAAGGGCAAGCTCACCCCACGGCAAGTGACGGCGCTGCGCACCGAGCACGCCGCCGTCGCTCGCGAGATCGACGAGCTAGCACCCGCCACCCCCGAGAAGCCCAGCGCGCTCGCCACCCCCGAGAAGCCCGGCGCGCTCGCCACCCCCGACAAGCCCGGCGCGCTCGCAAACGGCCGCGCCAGCCCGCAAGACAGCACCACGACCCAGACCGTTACCCACGCCGAGACGACCGCCAGCCAGGCCCGGACCCCCTCGCGGCCTGCGGCGAACTTCGACGTGCTGCCCGACATCAAGGCTCCGGTTGACCGCGTGCACGCTAACCAGGCGCCCGCGAACCAGGCGCCCGCAGACGCTAACCCGGCGAGCACCGCGACAGACGCGCCCCCGCCGGTCTGGCTCAGGGGGCCGAGCGACTCCGCCCTCTACCAGCAGGCGGCGGAGGCCGTGCCGCGGGCCGCCGGATGGACCACGCTGGTAGCGCATTCTCAGGCGGGCATGGTGGCCGACGGCGACACCCCGCTATCCGGGCCAGCGCTGGCCGGCCGGCTTGGCCTGCGCCAAACGCCATCTGAGAATGTCAGCCCGCCGTCGCCAGGCCCGGCAGTTCGCGTCGTCATGGTGGTCTGCGGCGCCGCGGTCGCCAGCGACGCCGGGCCGTCGCCCGCGGCCGACACCCACGCCGCCAGCGGCAACACGACGACCGTGCTCGCGCCGACCCACGACGCCATCATGTTGCCAAGCGGCGATGTGATCTCTGGTCACTGGGAACGCGGCGAAGACGGCCAGCTGGAACCGGTAGCCGATGGCGACTGGGCCGTCTGGGAGCACGGCGTTTCCCGCAGTCTCGGCACCGCCTCACTCACCCAGGCGCTGCAATCGCTCGGCGCGACGGTCCAGCGCGCTGGCACGCCGCCGGACCAGCCGGTGGGCTTCTACTTCGGCCCCACGCAGGCCCAGCGACTCAGGCTGCCCGAGCTTGGCTACCGCGAGCTCACTGCCGCCGAGCTCACGGCGGCAGAGCGGCCAGACAGCTTCTACACCGCATTGGTCACCTTCGCCGGGCCGCGGCTTACCCAGGTGCTCGGCCGCGGGGCCACGCCGCAGCTCGTGCGCGAGCACCTGATCAGCGCACTCGAACGCGACCTCGGCCAGCTGGGCGGCCAGTCTCGGTATCGCCCGCTCGTCCATCACCTCGGCCAGCCGGACCGGATCAACTGGCTGCTTGGCGACCTTCGAGCAGGCGGCTGGAACTCCCAGGCGGCCGACCTGCTGCCGCACGTGGCCGCCGACGTGTTCGGCCTTGATCTGTACGTGCTCGGCGCGGCGGGACATGCCTCGGTGACAGGTGACGTGAACCTAGGCCGCCGCAACACCACGGGCTCCGGCCCCTACCTGCTCGTGCGAGTCGGTGACAGGCACCTGGCGCCTGCCACCGCGCTTCCAGGCGCTGACCCGGCGCTCTTGCGCCGGACACCGTATGCAGGCACCGTGAGCAATGCGTGGGCCGCGCCCCTCGGCGCCGATGACGAACTGGCGGCCAGTCAGGGCGCGTCGTACGCACCGGCACCGCTTGGCTCAGGGCTCGGCAACCCGCACGCGGTGGGCGTGCAGGCCAACATGAATTTCTATGCCGCCCACTTCCCGTCGGACGCCGAGCTCACCGAATGGATCGAGCAGGTGGCGACGGGGCTGCGGGCGGTGCCGAACGCCGCACCGAGCAGCGGCATCTTCTTCCAGGCACCGTCTGGCGAGCCGGACACCAGGGCCGTTTTCGACGAGCTCGAGGCACTCGAACGCACCGTCGACGCCTTCGGCGACGTCGGGGACGTGATCGCGCTCGATGCGCTGCCGGTCGCTGACGACCTCGTCGCGCGGCGAGCCGATCCCGGGCACCAGCCGGGCAGCGGTATCGGCCAGTCCCTTCAGCTCGCCTTTGACCTGGCCGATCAGCGGGCCAGGGAGGTCTATCAAGCTGTCCTGGACGACGCGGCGACGAGCGTGCCGCTACCCGACGTGAGCTTGGGTTCGGCCGGCCGGCTCAGGTACGAGATGGCAGTGCTGATCGCCAGGATCGGTGCGCGCGAGGCCGCCATGTTCGCGGCGTCGGCCGCGTACACCGAAGAGCTGACGATCAGCCTGCGCGGATCGCCGCCCGGCCTGGCCGGCCCGCCCGGCCAGGCCGGCGCGCCCACGACGCCGGTCCGACCCACGCTGGGCGGCGTCATCCGCGGCCTGGCCTGGGCCGCCGTGCTTGAGCGCCTGGCCAGGTGGCGCGTTGACCATCCGGCCGATGCCGGCGACCACATCACCGTGCCGCGCAGCGAGCTGGACAGCGAGGCCGGCGCCATCGCGGACGGGTGGCTCGCCAGGCTGCTGGCTAGGCCGCAACAGTGGTACGGGGAAAGGCTCAACGAGACCCTGGCCGAAATCGACCAGCTCGACGCGCTCCGCCCGCTCCTCGCCACAACCGGCACAGACGTGCTCGCCAGGGCCAACGAGCTCGAGTCGAGCTACCTGCGGGCTGTCGAGGACGCGACACCCGCCCACGACACGGCGCTAGCGACCGCCACCGCCAGGCAGGCGAATAGTGCCAGCAGCGTGGCGATCGCGTCCCGGGCGGCGGTAGCGAGGGCACTGGCCGAACACTCCCCGCAGATCGAGCTGGCCGCGAGCGCACCCCCGATGCCGGCCACCAGCCAGAACCTTGACGCCGTGCTACGCGACGCCTATGCCGCGGCTCAGGCCGCCTACGAGAATCACCTGACAAACGCGCGGCTGGCGCCGCCAGCCCCGGCCGGGCCACCACCTGCCGGCGACGCGACGGCACCTGAGCGCTTCAGGTACGACAATGCGGTCGCGTCGGCTACGGTAGTCGCCGGGGCGGTGGCGCAGGCCGAAGCGGTCGAAGCCGGTCAGGCCGCGTTCGCCGCGCACATGGTGAACAACCTGAACGCCGCGTTGTCCGACGATCAGGCGCATGAGCTTGCCGAGTACGCGATAGGCCGCTTCCTCGCACGAGGCTTCGGGTCCATCCTGCCGGAGGCGCAGCAGGCAGAGACCGCTGCCTACGATGACGCACAGCAGCGGCTTACCGTATTCCAGCGCGCACCTCGGTCCGACCTGACGTGGCTGATCAGGCAGCGGAACGCGCTCGACGCCGCCCAGGCGGACCTGCCAGAGCGCGAGCTGCCGCCGGGGTTCGGCGAGGTGGTCGACGGCACGAGGCACTTCCCGATGGGCGACCGAGGCGAGTTCGTCCGGCTCGGCGACGTGCCGCTGAGCGATCACGACGGCATCGCCAGCCTGGTCGCCGGCACGCTGTACCCGGACCCGACCAGCGCGGACCACCAGGCCGCCGGCCAGAGCGTGCGTGAGTTCCTGCGCCTGCACGGCAGTCACGCGTTCAGCCAGCGGCTACTGCACCACAACGGGCTGCGGCTCAACCTGGCTGGTGGCCAGCAGGTCGCCATCAGGCTCAACCTCGGCGACCTGACAAGCGCGTTCCACGTGCGCGAGGTCTACGCCGAGCGGCTACCGATCGGCCAGACGCGATTCGCGCCCGCGTGGGAGGACAGGAACCAGTGGATTTCTGGCACCTCGCGCACCGTCACCAACAGCCGGAGCCTGTCCGCGACGATCAACGCCATGACGGCGCTCGGCGCGGCGCCGGGCCTGCCGTTCGTGCTGACCGCTGGCGCGACGATCACGGGATCGAGCAGTTCGTCTTACACCTCGGCCAGCGACAACCAGACGGCCGCACGCCACTACCTGAACGGCAGCGGCAGGAACGCGTTCTTCGACTTCCCCGATGCATCTCTGACCGTCCGCCCGATCGGCGGCCCAGCCGGTGGCCCAATTGGCGGCCCAGCCGGTGGCCCAGCCCAGACGGTCCGATTCAGCGCCCGGGCGTCCTTCCCCGAGAGCCTGGCCCCGGTGAAGGACGACCCGAACCTGCGCGGAGCGTTCCGTGGCGACACGCCGCGCACGCTGCCTGGCTCGAACCTGCTTGGCGTACCGCAGTCCGACCTGGACGCGGCCGCGCCAGGCGATGAGGTATTCGACCGGGCGCGGGCGGTCGAGAACGTGCCCGCGCATTTCCTGATCGAACCTGAGTCGTACGCGGGAACCGATCCGATCATTGACGCCGTGAGCGAGCGGCTTGGGCTTGGCAACACCGATGCGGACCAGCAGATGCGACAGGATATCGCCAGGTTCCTCAGCGAGCCCATGTTCATGAGGCTGCACAACGACCTGATCGGGGCGGGCGCCGTGTCACCGCCGCTCGTCGGACCTGACGGCGAGGAGGTGTTCCTCGTCGCGACGGCGCGCCTGCGCACGGTCCAGGCCGTCTCGGTCGACGAGGTCGGGCTGCGGCAGCAGTCACAGTTCCAGCAGAGCGTCTCCGACGGCACGGCGACCAGCGGCGGGGTGGCGCTGACGCCGTCGGCCACGGTTGGCTATTACTTCGGCAACCCGTCGCTGCCCACGGGCGCGAACTCAGAAGTCACCCTCGGCCTTGGCGTCACAGGCTCGAGATCGGAAACCCGGTCGGTAAGCTCCAGCCAAGGCGGCGGAGAATTCCGCGACCTCATCTACCACGGCAATAGCGTCCGTTATCGCGCTACCATGCGAATAGAAATTAGAATCATAACAAAGCGCCGTGGCGAACTCGCGCCAGTAACCGCGAACTTCATCGCCCTGCTGCGGATACCGCAGATACAGCAGCCCAGGTTCGAGGAGATGATCACCCGCGCCGGCGCACCGCCCGCACCACCCCTCCCCTTGCCCAACGACACCGACGACGCGGCCGCGCCTGTGCGGCACCCGCCCGCGGTCATGGCAGCGGGGGCGGGCGCCATCATGGCCGGGGTCAGCCACCTCGCGGGCAGCGAGCGAGTGCTGCCCACGGCGCTGAACCGGATACAGCACACCAGTTCCGGGCTCGCCTGGACCCGGCCCTGGACCCCGTTCGAGCTGGCACGGCTCCGGTTCGACCTGATGGCGCGGCTGGGCAGCCAGGGATTGCGCAGCAACGCAAGGGCACTGCTCCAGCCCGGTGGGGTGCGGATACTCACGTACCGCCCGGCCAGGGAGGGCACCGAGGTCATCGATACCTCGGTGGAAGCGATCATCGAGCCAGGCGGCCCCACGGCGAGCGGCCGTATCGATGACGCCGAGTTCCGGCTGATACCGCAGGCCTGGCTCGGTCGCTCAGGCGGCTACGGACTCAGCCGTGATTTCAGCGCCTCGCTCACGGGAACGGGCAACATCGGCCTCGGCCTTGGCACGGCCGCACGCCAGTTCTCTGTCGGCGCGGGCGGCGGCTACCAGAGCGGCCGCGAGGCAGGCCTGTCGGCGGCCATCGAGCAGTACCGTGAGGCGGCCGCGATCGTGCGGGGCCCGGCCAGGAGCTTCGATTACAACATCCGCTACCGGGTCACCGTGCGGATCAGGCACGAGCTTGGCACGCTCGGCCTTGGCTGGGGCACGGTGCTCAAGAACTACCAGCGGGGCGGCGCGGAGAACAGCAGGCTGCGATCGCCAGAGCCAGACGTCAACGAGCAGGTCACCGGCTCTGTCCGCCTGGTCATGCCCGAGCAGCTGACCCTGACCGACGGCGAGCGCGACAACGCGCGAGGGCACCCGCAGGCACAAGCCGGCGCGATCGACGCTCTCGCGCCAGCCGCCGAGGCGGCATACACCGACGCGGTCAACGCCCATAACCAGGCCGTCGAAACGGCGCGGAGGACGGCCGACGAGTTCGGTGTCGCGGCCACCCGCACCGGGGCAGAGCTGCGCAACGCGCAGGACGCCCTGGTGCGAGCGCAAGCACAAGCGCGCACGGCGGCTCCTGCTGACCGGCCGGCGGCACAGGCCGCGGTGCTGCGACGAGCGAGGGAAGCGCTCGCGGCGAGGCAGCGGGCGACCGACGCCCAGGCCAGGCTCCGCCTGGCGCGCGAGCACCTCGACAGGCTCACCCAGAGCCCGCCGGCCCGGCTCGAGGCGCTGCGGCCAGGCGAGATCAGGGTCACCGGGGAGAGCCTGCATCGTTCCACCATGACCTACGGGTCCAGGCGAGTCGCCCTGCCCGATGTCGGGGAGTTGCTGCGATCCGGCGGCGGCCGCCGGGTTCTGAGCACCGACGACCAAGTCATCGAGATACTCGGCGGGAGCAGGCTGAGCGACCAGATCGAGCGGATGCTGCAGAACCTGGGTATCAGGCCCAGGGCCTACGGCGACCTGCCCTGGGCCATCTCCACTCCAGGCAGCCTGCACGGCACCATGGCCCGGGGGCCGGACGTGTCGCTGACGAGGATCGTCCAGGACGGCTTTACCAACAGCGAGGCCGAGATCCGGCTTGAAGGCTTCGTGACCAACGTCGAAGGCGTCGGGCAGCCGCTCGGCATCTACCAGTCCTCCCAGCTCGAGGGTTCGGTGAGCGTGGGGGCGTCGACCAGTTCGAGCCAGAGCCTGTGGCTAAGCGGCGGCTTCAACGTATGGACACGGCTGGCCGGAGCGGGCGGCGGAAACCAGTGGCTGCTGCCGGGTGCCAGCATGAGCAGGGACCTGTGGGCGAAGGGCAACTCGTCGTCGGCGAACGTCAGCCAGACCATCGGCCACAATGTCGAGGGCGAGCACCTGCGCCAGGTCTATGTCGGCGACATGATCTGGCGGATCACCGCGGTCGTGCACCACCCGACCATGATCCGCCGCGGCGCCCCGTCGTGGGCGACCGCCATGGTGCGGGTCGGTCACGGGATCACCTACCACGGGCCAGTCAACGCCGCCCAGGATCCGCGCGCGATCGTGGCCGCTCCAGCCGGGGTCACGTCGGTGCTCAGGCGGCGCCCAGCGGCACCGAACGCCGATCCGCAGGCGAGGGAAGTCCCGACGCTGCCAGCCACCAGGCTCAATGACCAGCCGGTGCCGCTGCTGCCTGTCCTGCCGCCGCACGCCATTACCGAGCGGCTGTACCCGGATCAGGCTGGCCTGGCGGAGGGGATGTCGGCCGGCGAGGCCAGCCCCGTCCTGGACATGGTGCGCGATCTCATCTCCGCGCAGGCGCCAGAACTGCTCGACGCACACTGGTTCTCTGACGGCGCCTACCTCCAGGCGGACATTCCTGCGAACCTGCAAAGGCACCTCAGCCTGACCAGCCTGCAGCCGCTGACTGACTCGATGCTGGGACCCGGCCTCGCGCTGCATACCGACAGGCCGGTGCCGCTCGGCAACATGCGGACGCAGATCAGGCTTCGGGCCGAGCGCGACCCTGGCAACAGGGGCTACCGGTTCCTCGAGCGGGTGGACAACCTGCACGTGAACCGCTTCTCCTATGGGTCGAGCTCGGTCGAGCGGTCGGCCAGCGGGAGCAGCAGCACCAGCTTGTCCTTGCCGTGGGGTGCCAGAGAGTACCCGGGCAACGTAGTACCCCAGCTAGCAAACGCGCAGCTGAACCCAGGCGCGGGTACGAGCAAGTCGGGCTCGGCGGCCACGAGCCGCCGGATCGTCACAGGCGAACGCGACATGATGGACGTGGCCGGGGCCAACCGGTATGGCGGACCTATGCGCATCACTGCGGAGATCACCAGGACGTTCCGCCCATCCCCGATCGCCAGCTCGATCTTCCTGAACGCGCCTAGCCAGCTGGCCGGGTTGAGGCAGGGCACAGGCGAGCAACGCGCTCCCGTGCCTGCGCGGCGGAGCCGGACGACCACGGTCTGGGAGCGGGTCGTCGTGCCAGCGCCGGTCCTCGTGAACGAGATCCTCCCCGCCGTCCCGCCAGGCGCGGTGGCCGTGGAGGAGGTCGCCCCTGGCCAGGGCCTGCCTGGGGACGTGGCGCTGCCAGTGACCGCCGAGCAACTGCGCAGCAGGGATGTCGTGCCGATCGGCGTCGACCAGGCGAAGACGCGGATAGTCGCCGACGAAGCCCTCGCCAGGCTGGCCGGCGGCACCAGGAACGGACTGCCGACCAGCGGGCAGCGCAGCGCGGCCGTCCGCCGGCTCACCGATCACGGCACTCAATCGCGCGATGCCATGCAAATCCTGTTGTCGCCCCAGACGCTGCTCAGGCAACTGCAGCACATGCTCACCGCCGACGGCATGGACATGCCGACGCTGATCCGTGGCGACGGCCCGCTGCTCAGCCACACGCAGGGCACGATGAACATGCAGGTGCGGCTGGTCAACCCGCACGTGCTCGGCTCGTTCGACGGCACGCTCGAGACGGCGACCGTGACGATCACCGACCTGGGCCAGAGCGGGGCCACGGGGTATGGCCGGTCGGTCGACATCGCCCCGACCGCCCGCGGCAACGTCGGCGCCCAGCAGGTTACCGGCTTCGTCGATATCGCGCTCAGCACGTCGTCGAGCAGGTCCTCCTTCGCCCGCTTCAAGCAGATGCCACGGGCGGAGAGCTCGACCCGCCGGGCGCCATGGACCAGGGTCAGCGCCGACGCCATCGTGACGGTCACGATGACGGCGCACAACACAAGCGATCTCGGCAAGGTGTGGAACGTGCCCGGCCGTCAGCCGCGAGAGGTCCGGGTCGCCTTCCACGTCCGCAACCTGTTCGAGCTCGCGGTCAGCCCGGAAGCGAGCCTCGCCCTGAACCTGCAGAGCCCGCACGGCATGCCGGTGCCATCTGGCGTTTACTTCCCTGGGCGCCAGTTCGGTGGGCCTGGGCCGGCTCCCGCTCCCGAGCTGGTCAGGCAGTCGGCTGGCGCCGCCTATGGCCTGCATCACCTGGAGAACGTTCTCGCCGTGCAGGCAGAGGCGGTGCCAGGCGGCATGTTCCGGGTGGCAGGCGCGGACATCACGGCCGCCGAGCTTGCCCAGCGGATCGCACCGTACCTCGCGGCCATGCAGCCCGATGATCCGGTCGTGCTTGTCGGCTCCAACACCGCGTCCGCGCCGGCGGGGACTCAGACGCACATCGAGGCGCTCGCCGAGGCGCTCGGACCGGCGAGCGAGCACGTGCTTATCGGCTCCGACGGCGAGCTCGTCATCACGCCTGACCACTCGGCGCTGGCCGACCGGTGGGTGTACTACAACCCGCGCTCGGCGGACTCGTTCGAGCAACAGGTCGAGATCCAGGGCGCGGACGGGCTCGGGCGCAGCATGCACGACGCGGTGCTCCAAGCCCGGGAGCAGCGCAGAGTCGATGCCTGGCTGGCAGGCCGCGGGCTGCGCAGGGTCAACGTGCCCGGCGGCGGGAACCGCACCTTCCACGGCATCCGCGCGATGGCACAGCGCGAGCTTGAGCAGTTGTTCGGGCACGTGCCGACGCCCCTGGCGCTGCGCAGGTACCTGGTGCGAGTGCTCGAACAGGACTGGCAGCAAGAGCAGGCTGGCCGGCCGACCCGCTACGGCGAGCTGATCAGGCCAAGGCCCGGCCAGGACCGCGAGCAGGCCTGGCAGGAACACCTGAACAGGCTAGGCGGGGACGAGGATTACCAGCACGACGCGGCCTACCTGATGCTGAACATCGTGTCTTACGAGTTCGGGTTGCCGATGACGGTGGTACATCCTGGCGGGGCCGACGACATCGGACCCGAAGGCGCGCACCGGTATGTGGTTGAGCGCAGGGGCGGGCGCTACTGGGCCACCGAACCGGTGACGGGCACCCATCCGCCGCAACCCACCAATGTGCCGCCGGCCGACCTGACCACCCGGATCAAGGCCATGCAAGCCCAGTTCACCTGGCTCAGGAACCGCCTGCACAACCTGCCGGGCACCCAGGCTCGCACGGACCCAGAAGCCCTTGCTGCCCTGGTCAGCACGCAGCGTTATGCCCAGCGGTTCCGCCAGATACTAAATCAGGCCAGGCCTGGGGGGTCGGTGCAACCGGAAAGCTCCTGGCTGCAGCAGCAACTGAACGGACTCGCGCACGTGCACAGGCAGTGGGTGGCGCAGGCCCGCGGCCTTGACCAGGCAATCGCGCCGCATGAAGACGTCACCGACTGGACCATCGAAGAACTCGAAGAATGGGCGGCCAGCCTGGCCCCTTGATCTCCTAGGCGACGGCCGGCTTGCCGGCGGAGGTCGCGTAGCCGAGGTCAATCGCCTTGCGGGTCAGCTCGGCCTTGTTGCCCGCGTTGAGCTTGGACCTGATCCGCTTGACGTAGGTGTTGACCGTCATCTCGGTGAGCCCGAGCCGGCGGGCGATCTGCCGGTGCGTGCAGCCGTCGGCGACGAGGCGCAACGTCTCGATCTCCCTGCGGCTGAGCGTCGTCGTCTCGCCGAACCGGCGCCTGCGCAGCTCCGCCGAGGCGAGCTCGGCCAGGTCGGCGGCGAGGTACAGCGCGCCGCGTGCCGCGGCCGTGACCGCGACCAGGAATTCCGCGTCGCTGGTATGCCTGGTCACCACGGCGCCCGCACCCGACCTGAGCGTGGCGAGCACATCCGCCGAGCCGCCTGAGCCCGCGAGCACGACCACGGCCATGCGCTCGGCCAGCGACGCGATCACGCCGAGGGGGTCGCTGTCCGCGCAGCTAGCCTGGTCCAAGATCACCAGGTCGGGCGGCACGCTCAGCCGGCCGAGGTCGGCCACCGCCGGGAACGACGCGACTACCCGCAGGCCCGGATCCTGGCTGAGCACGTGCTCGATGCCAACCCTGGTCAGGTGGCAGTCCTCGATGATGGCTATCGCGGTCATGCCGACCAGCATCGCGGTCAAGGTCCCCGTTAGGTATCACTCACCTGGGTTATCTGACCCGCGGCCGCGGCGGGCCACCTCGCTGGCGACCGCTACCCGGGAGCGGGCGCCCAGCTTGCTCAGGATCCGCGACACGTGTACCTGGACCGTGTACCTGGACAAGAACAGCTTGGCGCCGATCTCGGGATTGGACAGGCCCGCGGCTACCAGATGGGCGACCTTGAGCTCGGTCGGCGTAAGCGCCGCCCACCCGGTAGCCGGCCGCCGCGCCCCTGGCCGACCGCGCCGGATCCCGTACCTGCGCAGCCGGGCGTCCGCTCGCACCAGGTCCCAGTCAGCACCCAGGCTGACGTACACCTTCGCCGCCTCCGCCAGCGCCGACCTGGCCGCGGCCGGGTTGCCGCACGCGGCGTGCACCACGGCCAGGTCCTCGAGCGACTGACCGAGGTCAAGCGGTCGTGACACCGACCGGTAATAGCCGACCGCCACCCCGAGCACGGCCGGATCACCATCTACGAGGCCGCGGCACCGCTGCGCGATGGCGCCCGCCAGGCGCAACCGCTCGTGCAAGGCGGCCTGCTGCTCGCTGCTGACCGTGGCGGCCAGCGCCGCCTGCCTGTCGCCGACCGCGAGCGCGCACCTGACCAGGTCAGGAAGCCACGGAACGAGCTCGCCGTTGTCCTCGCGGCCAGCCGACGTCGCTGACCAGAATGCCACGGCCTCGGCGAGCCGCCCCTCCCGCTCGGCGAACGTGGCATGAGCGGCGTTGGCGGTGCCACCGTAGATGCGATTGTGCCCGGCCAGCGCGGGCAACGACGCGGCCGCGGCCCGCAGGTGCGGGCCGACCCTGTCCCGCTCATCACGATGCGACGCGATCAGGGCGGCGATGCCATGGCAGTAGGTCAGCAGCGCAGCCTCGATGTCAGTGCCAGGATCGAATACGGCCTCGAGCTCGGCCAGGGCATCGTCCCAGCGGCCGACGTCGAACAGGTACATGGCGGCGGACGTCCGGATCGCGCCGCCACGGGTCGTGCCAGTCCGCTCGGCGAGCGTGAGCAGCTCGCGGCATTCGGCGATGGCGTCACGATCCAGGTCGGCCAGGGTGACGAACTCGTTGGTGAGCAGGATCAGCCGGAGGTCGGCGGTGGCCGGCGCGTCGCCGATCACCGCCAGCGCCCGGGTGACGATATCCAGGGCGCCGGCGTCGTCGCCGGCCACCAGCCGGATCATCGACCGGACGTGCAGCGCGTAGCCGCCAGCGAACCAGTCATCGGCTCGCTCCGCGGCGTCGAGCGCCGCAGCGGCGGCTAGCTCCGCCTCGGCGAATCGGCTCGCGTTCAGCAGCACCATGGCCCGCATCGACGCGAGCCGCGCGACCCATGCGGCCCCGGCGTCGGGCGGCACCGCGTCGATCACCGCAAGCGCCTCATCCGGCTTGTTCTCCCGTAGCAAGGCATAACAGAGCGTCCACGCGGTCTTGGCCCGCCGCTCCGGGTCGCTGGTCCTGGCGATCAGCCGACGTGCCGTCTGCTCGGCCTGGTCATACCGGCCAAGCATGAACAACGTGGCGGCCAGGTGCTCATCGAGCATCTCGGTGCGCTCGGGGCCGGCCGCAGTGCTCGCCACCCTGGCCAGCAGCTCCGCGGCGCTGCGCGGTGCCCGGTGCGTCAGCTCGGCCCCGTGGCCAGCGAGCCAGTCGACCGCCCAGTGCTCGACCTCACCAGCGACGGCGAGCAACTGCGCGGCCACCCGCTCGGCAGCCGCGCCGGCCGATGCGAGCTGCCGCGCCGCGTCGCGGTGCAGCTCAGCGCGCAGCCCGGCCGGCATCGCCCCGGCCAGCGCCTGCTGGATCAGCCCGTGCCTGAAGGTCAGGTCGAGCCCGGACTCCACCAGCACTCCCGCGGCGATCGCCTCGCCTAGCGGCCCTGCCAGGTCGCGCGCCTCGCGACCGCCGACCAGGGCCAGATCCCGCACCGAGAACCGCGACCCAAGCAAAGCGGCCATTCGCAGCATGTCAAGGGCTGGCGCTGACACGAACCCGAGCCGGTCCTCGATGGCGGCCGCCAGCGACACCGGAGCCGCGTCAGCCTCCCCTGTCATCTCCGCCACGCCACCGCTCAGCCGCACCCGGTCCTCACGCAGCAGCGCGTCAGTCAGCTCACGCACGTAGAGCGGATTCCCGCCCGCGCGATCGGCCTGCGCCAGTAGCACCGGACCTGGGCTGCCGCCCACCAGGCTGCCCACCAGCGTGGCTACCTCATCCGCGGCCAGCGGCCGCAGCGACATGACCAGGCCACCCCGGTCCGCGGCGGCGCGCCTGGCTACCTGGAGTCCTGGCGTCCTTGGCGCAGGCCGGCCAAACCCGAGCACGAGCAGCGGCACCTGACCGACGCCCGCCGTCAGCCGGTACCACACCGACACGCTCGCCTCGTCCGCCCACTGCAGGTCATCGATCGCCAGCACGACAGGCCTGGTGACGCACAACTGATCGACATAGCCAAGCAACCGCTCCGCCGCCGCGGCAACGCCATCGCCGACGGCCATGAACGCGCGGAGCCCGTCGCCGCGCAGCAGCGCGACGATCTCGGCTGCCGGGCCGTCGGCCGCGCGGCCATCAAGACCGAGGCAGTCAAGCATCACGCCGAGCGGGAACAGGCCGCGCAGCTGGTCAGCCGCGCCAGCGAAGACCGAGCAGCCAAGGTCCTTCGCCGTTGACAGCACCTGAGCGAGCAGCGCCGACTTGCCGATACCCGGCTCGCCCTCGACCCAGGCGACGCCACCTCGCCCATCCGCCAGGGCCGTGACCATCATCCGCAGCACGCCAAGCTCGCCGCGGCGGCCGACGAAAACCTGCCCGCTCTCGCCCACGATATTGACCCTAAACCTGGCGATCCGATGTAGCCCAAAACTGAGCCAGGATGTCCCCGAATGGGTACTGCCCGCCAAGTGGGATCTTGGTGGGCGCTGCCGGGATGGCCGAAGGTGAGCATGGACAAATGGCGAGCCGAGCGGGACAGCACAGGAAACGTGACGGAGTGCCGGAATGGCTGATAGGAACTGCCTGGTGACGGTGGTCGGGACGGACAAGCGCGTCGACGTCGCGGTGTCCGCCCACGCCGCCATCGGCGAGTACGCGGGCAGCCTGGCGGTGCTGTGCGGCGAGCGAGACAGCGACGTCATGCCCGCCGCCTGGTCCCTGGCGACCGCAGCAGGCGGAACCCTGCCGCCGACGGCCTCGCTGACCGAGGCGGGCATCGTGGACGGGCAGTTGCTCTATCTGCGTGACCTGACCGCCGGCGAGTACGACGAGCCCGGCGTGTTCGAAGTGCATGAGGTCGTGGCCGACGCGGCCGAGCGGGCCGGCGGCCCCCGCTGGGATCGCGGCAGCCAGACGGCCGCGATGCTGATCGGCGGGACGGCCTGGCTGGTCGCGGTGACGATCGCCGTGCTGGTTACCGGTGATGACGCCGTCGCGGGACCACTGGCGGCGGGCGCCGGGCTGCTGCTGCCGCTCCTTGCCTGGTCGACCAGGCGCGGCCGGCTGGCGCTGCCCGCCCGCGTCCGGGTACTGCTTGCCCTCGGCGGACTCCCCTGTCTCGGCGTGGCCGGCTGGATCGCCGGCGATTCCCGCTTCGGCGGCCACCTCGGGCCCGCCCTGGTCGGCCTGGCCGCCGGTGTCCTGGCCGGGGCGCTGATCGCGCTGGCCGCCACGCCAGCGGTGGCCACCGTGGTAGCTGTGATCGGAGCCATCGTCGCCGCGGCCGTCACCACGGGGCTGGTCATGCTGCACGCGGGACCGGCCGAGTCCGCTGCCGTGGCCGGGCCGATCGGCTACCTGATGATGGTCACCGCGCCCCGGCTGGCTAGCCGGATGGCAGCGACCTGGGCGCAGCTTACCGGCCAGGACGACACCGAGCTGACCGTCAGGCGGGCGCGCAGGCTGCTCACAGGCACCAACCTGGTGTCCTGCCTGGCACTGGCCGTGGCGCTGGCGCTGCTTGGCGCTGCGGCTGACCCGTACGCGATCGCCCTGGCTTGCTGCCTCGCGGTGGCCGCGTTCGCCTACGCGGCGTCCTGCCAGTACGCGGCCGATGCGCTGCCCGCGGTGATGGCCGGCCTGGCCGGGCTGCTCGCCACGGTGGCGCTCGCGCCCGGGCACCTCGGCGGGCCGACCTGGATACCCCCGGCCGCCGGCGCGGGCCTCGGCGTGCTCGCCCTGGCCACGGGACTGCTGGCCAGCGTGCGCAGGCCAGCGGGCACCGGTGGCGAGCGCGCCTGGTGGCAGGTGATCGGCTCGGTGTGCTTCATCGCCGCCGTCCCGCTCGCCGTCGGCGTGTTCGGCGTGTTCGGCCAGCTCATGCACATGGGACGGAACATGTGAGCCAGTCCGATCCTGATCATCGGGCTGGAAAGTGGTGACGATGACAGACCAGCAATCGCAAGCGGGTGACTCGCCAGACCAGCGCTCCCTGGTCGCGGCCTTTGTCGGTCAGGTCAGCACGACGCGCGCCGGGGTTACCCCCGGAGCCGATGGGGGCCGCGGCACCGGCGTCAAGGTGCTCGCGGCAATCGGCGTGACTGTCCTGGTCGGCGGGATCGTCCTCGGTGCCGGCTATCTCACCCGTACGCACGGCAAGCGCCAGGACGCCGCGCCCCGTGCGACGAACGCCAGCCAGGCCAGGGCGGTCAGCTTCAGCGCGGTCACCGGCTACGGCTGTCCGTCAGGCGCCGCGGCCTCATTCACCCAGCACGGCTTCTGGCGGCAGGGCCTGGATGGGTTCCTGACCGAGGCGTCGGGTGGCCCGCTCAGCGGCTCGTGCAACGGCTCCTATGACGCCATGCCCATGTCAGGCAGCACTACCCAGGTCGACCCGGACAACTACGCGCTGTGGACCTTCCACACGAGCCCGGTGGCCAGCGGCGTCTGCCAGATCAGCGTGTACGTGCCCGACAATCCCAGCATCGTCCTCGTT
Organism: Streptosporangiaceae bacterium; assembly: GCA_030045175.1. Classification (GTDB taxonomy): domain Bacteria; phylum Actinomycetota; class Actinomycetes; order Streptosporangiales; family Streptosporangiaceae; genus Chersky-822. The sequence continues at coordinate 27,118 of JASIBM010000422.1, forward strand.
GGCGGCGACCCGGCCGTCTACCAGGTGTTCGCCGCAGCCAGGCCGACCGGGCACCCGGTCGGGGCGTTCAACGTCGATCAGCGCGCCAGCCGCGGCAAGTGGATCAACGGCGGATCCTGGCGGGTCGCAGCCGGCGTGCTCACCGTCAAGCTGCTCAGCCTGGGCATCGACTGGACGAGCACCGCACAGACCCACGCGCACCTCGCGATATCGGCGATCAGCGCGGACTGCTCACGCTGAACCGCAAGCGCATCATCCACAGAAAGGAATCAGATGTCAGGCCCCATCGGCTCCTTCAGGGTCACGCCGGAAGAACTGGCGGCCGCGGCTAGCTACGTGGACACGCGCGCGGCCGACATCGAGACGAAGATCAGTGCACTCCGCAGCTACTGCGAGAGCCTCAGCGTGTACTGGCAGGGCGCCGCCCACAACCAGTTCGAGATCTTGATGGGTGACTACACGACCTACGCCACGATGCTGAAGAACGCGCTCACCGACATCGCCAGCGGGCTGCGCGGTAACTACGTCAACTACGCGCAGGCGGAAACGACGAACGTGCAGAACATCGTCAAGGTCGACCTGCCCAAGGCCAACTTCGGCGGATAGGAGCTAGTCATGGGGTCAATCGAATCCACCCCGATCTGGGTTGGCACCGAGCTCGAGTCCGTCGGTAGTTACCTGAATGGCCAGGCAGCCGAGATCGCTGACGAGCTGCACCAGCTCGCCACCTACCTGAACCAGCTCGACGTCACCTGGCAGGGCAGCGCGGCGACCTACTACCAGGGCCTTCAGGCCGAGTGGAACACCGCGGCTGATGGCCTGTTCGGTCCCGACGGCGTGCTTGGCGAGATCGCCAACGCGATGAACATCACATGGGGCAACTACGCCGACGCCGAATGGAGCAACGCCCAGACCTGGCGCAGCGGCGGGTGAGGTCGCGCGCTACCGCGGCGCGGTCACGACGCAGCGGGCGCCGTCGTGCGGCACGAACGTCACAGACTCCCTGCGAACCCGGGCGGGCCGCCGGGACGCGGGCCGGAGCGTCACGGCTCGCAGCACCTCGGGGATGACGATCTGCATCTCATAGGTGGCGAAGCTGGCGCCCAGGCAGCGCCGGATGCCGCCGCCAAAGGGAAACCAGCCAAAGCCGGGGGGCGCCTGCCCGGCGAACCGCTCCGGCCTGAACTCCGCGGGATCGTCGTACAGGTCCTCGCGCCGCTGGGTGAGGTAGATGTTGGGGCACAACATCACTCCGGCGGGGATGGCGAACCCGCCGATCTCGGTGGCCGTGCGCACCTGGCGATCCACCAGCGCGATCACCGGCCGGACCCGCAAGGTCTCTCGTATCACCGCGTCCAGGTACTGCGTCTCGCCGCTGTCGAGCTCGGCGATCAGCCGGCTCAGCACCCCGCGATGGTGCAACAGCAAGTCGAATGCCCAGGCAAGCGAGGTGGCCGTGGTCTCATGCCCGGCGAAAAGCAACGTCACGAGCTCGTCGCGGACCTCGTCGTCCGTCATCGCGCTGCCCTGCTCGTCGCGGGCCTCAAGCAGCAGGGACAAGACGTCGCTGCGCTGATCGAGGTCGGCGGCCTGACGCCGTTCCCTGATCTGCTCGGCAAGCGCCGCGTGCAGCGCATCGCGGGTGCGCACGAATCGCGCCCAGGGCGAGTGCGGGCCAAGCTTGCGGTCGCGGGTGGCATAGAGCGGCAGCGGATTGCGGCCGATACTGGTGATCTTGAGGATGAGGCGGCGCAGTTCATGATGGCGCTGGCTGTCCTCGACGCCGAAGACCACGCGCACGATGACATCCAGGGTGATCGACTGCATGGCCGGGCGCAACGCGAATGGCCGGCCGGCCGGCCAGCGGGCGATCTCCGCCCGCGCGATATCCCCGATGGCGCCTTCCCATGCTCGCATGCGGTCACCATGGAACGCGGGCAAGATGAGCTTGCGCTGGCGCAGGTGCTCCGGCCCGTCGAGTACCAGGACCGAATGCGGGCCGACGATGGGCTCAAGGATGGTGGCGTTGGCCTCCCCAGCGCGCAGGACGTCATCGCTGCCGCCAAAGACCGCCTTCACCAGCTCCGGGCTGGTGACGTGAACAAGGGTTATGCCGAAAGGAAGCCGCACGGTGAACACGTCACCATAAGTACGCGAGCAGTAGTCGAGGAACCACGTCGGCCGCTTCAGCCACAGCCAGGTCTGCACCACCCGCGGCCAGCGCGGGCCTTTCGGGCTGACAAGCCCGGACGTGGCCTGCCCAGGCTGGCGGCCGGCGAGCTCCGCATCAGACCCGGCGAGCGTGGATCGCATGATTCCAATCATCGTGCCCAGGCAGTTGCGGTACAAGGCAACCGCGGCGCGGGAAAGCCGCGAATCACCGGGCGCAAGCTGACAGCGCCCGCCTGGCACGGTCGGCGTGCCTGGATCCGATCTTGTCGTAGACCTCGACGGCGCCGTGCAGGTGATCGGCGGCGGTGCCGGTGTCGCCGGCGTTGAGCGCCAGCAGCCCGAGGCCTTCAAGCGCCCGGCCTTGCTCCAGGATGGCAGCGATATCACGCGCCATGGCCAGGGCCTGGTCGTAGAGCTCCCTGGCCCGAGCCGGGTCCCTGCCAGCGTACAAGTCGCCCAGGCTGTTCAGCGCCTTCACCTGGCCAAAGCGATGGCCAAGGCCCACGTATAGATCAAGGGCCGCCGTCATCGCCTGCGCAGTGGCGCTGAAGTCCCTCGCCAGGAAGTGCGCGAACCCGAGATAGTTGAGCGTGTCTGCCTCGCTGAGCCGGTCACCGAGCCGCCTGCACAGCTCGAGCGCCTGCTCGTAACAGGACCGGGCGGCCTCGATGTCGCCGCTCGTCGCGTATACCCTGCCGAGATAACGCGACGCCGCCGCCTGGCCAAACTCATCGCCTAGCTGACGGTACAGATCCAGCGCGCGGCGATGACCGGCCATCGCCGCGGCGAAGTCACCGGTCAGCCGCTGCGCGCAGGCAAGCTCGTTGGCGGCGTCGGCCTCGCCGGCCTGGTCACCGACATCCTGGAATATTCGCAATGCCCTGGCGAGCGTCTCGGTCGCGATCTTGAAGTCAGCGGTGCGACGCTGCACTGCGCCAAGCGCAAGCAGCGCCTTGGCCGTGGCCGCCTGATCACCCCGCTCGGCGCACAATTCGAGCGCGTGGCTGATCGTCGCCGCGGCCGCGGCGCAGTTGCCTGTCAGGCGCTGCGCGGTGCCAAGATTGGTCAGGACCTCGATCTCGCCCCCCTTGTGCCCGGCCCGCCTGGCGGCCTCGAGCGCGGTGAGGTGCAGCACGCTCATGTTCGTCCAGTGGCCATGCGTCCGCAGGAAGTCGCTCATGGCCGTGACGATCGAAATGGCTGGCTCTGGCCAGTCCATCTGGGCGGCCAGGTCGACGATCGCGTGCAGGTTGGCGCGTTCGGCCTCCATCCAGCGTTCGGCTTCCGCCAGCGATGTCGGGTGCGGCACCTCGGCGCGGGCCTGGCCATCCGCCCCGATGCCCCGGCTGAAATGGCTCCCGACCTCGGCCGTCGCGTGCACGTAGTAGTCCATCAGCCGGGCGATCGCCGCCTCGCGTTCTGCCTGCCCGTCGGTGGCGGCCAGGGCACTGGCATGCTCGCGCAGCAGCGAGTGCAGGCGGTACCGCATGCTGACGGGTTCCTCGACCAGGTGCTGGTCGAACAGCTCGTCAAGCCCCAGCCGCGCCTGTGACGGCGTGATCTCATCCAAGGCGGCGGCGGCCAGCGGGTCGATGTCGGTGCCAGGATGCAAGCCCAGCCGCCGGAACAGCCGCTGCTGGTCATCCGTGAGCTCCTGATAGGACATGTCGAAGGTGGCCGCGACAGACAGGTTCTCGGCAAGCATGACTTCCAGGCGGTTGCGCGCGGCTTCCAGGTAGCGGGCAAGGCCCGCTGCGCTCCTGGCCGGATGGTGGTGCAGATGCCGTGCCAGCATCGCGATGGCCAGCGGGAGATTGCCGCACAGCTCGGTGAGGTTCGTCACCGCCGCGTCCTGGAAGTCGAGGTCGGGACGATCGGCGATGCGGATCAGCAAGGCGGCTGCTGCCTCAGGCGGGAGGACGCCGAGGCAGATCGAGGTCGAGCCATCAAGCGCTGACAGGTGCCTTCGGCTGGTGATCAGGACCAGGCTCCCCGCAGCGCCGGGCAGGAGCGGCCGGACCTGGTCGTGGCCGGCCGCGTCGTCGAGCAGCAACAGCATGCGCTTGCCCGCGAGGTGAGCGCGCCACATCACGGCGCGATCGGGCAGCGTCTCAGGGATCCGGTCCCTGGGGACACCGGTGGTGACGAGCAGCGCGGCCAGCGCGTCGGCAGGATCAACCGGCCGGTGCCCGGCGGTATGCGCGTTGAGGGCCAGGTAGATCTGGCCGTCAGGGAAGTGGTCCCGCAGCAGGTGCGCGACGTGCACAGCGAAGGTGGTCTTGCCCACCCCCGCCATGCCATCGATCGCGAAGATCTGGACGACCTGCTCGGCCGCCGTCGCCGTCTCGAGCACTCGTGCTATCTCGCCATCGCGCCCGGTGAAGTCCGGGGTATCGAGCGGCAAGCTCGGCGTGGTCGCGGCGACCGACCGGGCGAGTGCGCCGCTGCTGCCAGGCAGCGAGTCCGGGTCACGAAGGCGGCCGGTGGCCGCTGCCTCGAACATGGCACGGGCGGAACCAACTAGATGCAGGGCGTCAGCGAGGAGCCGAGCCGTATCGCGCCGCGAGGTGGGATGCACTCCGCGCTCTAGGTCGCTGATCGAACGCGAGCTCAGCCCGGCTGCTTCCGCGAGATCCTCCTGAGACAGGCTCGCTTCAGTGCGCAGCCGGCGCAGCAGATCGGCGAAGCTCCCGGCGTCCTGCTCCGTCATCTACCACCGCTCCCCCGCACTGGCGATGGCGGGCTCGGGCATGGCGGCCACGCGGCCATCGGCAGATCCGTTTACCCAAAAAGGTACCTCTATTTCACCTAACTCACCATCCCGGTGCTGGCCAGGCCAATTCTTGGTGGCGGTAGCCGCCATCCGGGCGGCCAGCCGCGTGGCGCGGGCACTCGTCACGATGATTTCGCAGCTGATCGCGGTCGCCTTCGTCGTTGGAATGGCGTTCGCGTTGCTGCTGGTGATATCTGGCAATCTACGATTCGGGTGAGTCGTGCGGCGACTCCGGGGCTCGCCGGCTAGATCAGCTCGCGGGCCTGCCTGGCGATCTCGAGGTCCTCCCGGGCGGTGATCACGAGGACCCGGACATTCCCGGCCGGTCCGGTGATGTCGGCGTCGGCAACGGCCTGGTTGCGGACCGGATCGATGCTGACGCCGAGGAAGCCGAGTCCCTCGGCCGCCGCGGCCCGGATCGGCGGCTGATGCTCGCCGATTCCGCCGGTGAACGCCAGCACGTCGACGCCGTTCATGGCGGCGGCCATCGCGGCGATCTCCCGGCGCAGGCGGTGCAGGTAGACGTCGATCGCCAGCCGCGCGCCTTCGTCGCCAGCCTCAGCCGCCGCCCGGACGTCGCGCATGTCCCCTGAGCCGTCGGGCAGCCCGGCCAGGCCCGCGAGGCCGGACGCCCGCTCGAGACCCGCGCTGACCTCGGCCAGGCTGAGTCCTCCGTGCTGTTCCAGCCAAAGAATGATGCCCGGGTCGACGCTGCCACTGCGGGTCGCCATCACCAGCCCCTCCAGCGGGGTAAAGCCCATCGTGGTGTCGACGCACCGGCCCGCCTGCACGGCTGCGAGAGACGCCCCGGCGCCGAGGTGGCACGTAATGATCTTGAGCTGCTCCAGGGCGCGGCCGGTTAGGGCCGCCGCGCGGCGGGCGGCGTAGGCATGCGACAGGCCGTGGAAGCCGTAACGACGCAGCTCCACCAGGGGGGACGACCCCCCGGAACCCCCCGCAGCGCCGAACCGGCTGGTCCACTCCCTGGGCAGCGCGTACCTTGCGGCGGCGTCGGGAAGCGTGGCGTGAAAGGCCGTGTCAAAGCAGGCCACCTCTGGCACGCCGGGCAGGCCATTGCGGCACGCCTCGATGCCGGCCAGCGCGCGCGGCTGGTGCAGCGGCGCCAGGTCGGTCAGGTCGGCGATCGCGGCGATCACGGAGTCGTCGATCAGCGCGGGCCCGGCGAACCGGCTGCCGCCGTGCACGACCCGGTGGCCGACCACGCCCGCCGCCCGCACGTCAGCCAGGAAGGCGGCTATCTGGGGATGGTCCGCGGTGCCGTCCCATGGATCTAGGTCGAGCGCGCTGGTGATCGAGTTGTCGCCGCCGAGCGCGCGCAGCTTCAGGCTGCTCGATCCGGCGTTGACGACGATCGCGGTGGTCATCGCGGTGGCTGCGACCAGACCCAGTTCGCGACCTCGGGCAGGTCTTCGCCGTGCTCGCGGGTCCAGGCATGATGGCGGATCCGGGTATCGGTCATCCGCTGGCGCAGGTGCGCAGCCCGCTGGCCAAGCCCGGGTACCCGGTCGATGACGTCCATGACCAGGTGGAACCTGTCCATGTCATTCATCACGACCATGTCGAACGGCGTCGTCGTGGTGCCCTCTTCCATATAGCCGCGAACGTGGAAGTTGACGTGGCCGGTGCGCCGGTAGGTAAGCCGGTGGATCAGCCACGGATAGCCGTGGTAGGCGAAGATCACCGGCCGGTCCGGCGTGAACAAGGCGTCGAACTCGGCGTCGCTCATCCCGTGCGGATGCTCGGTGCTCGGCTGGAGCCGCATCAGGTCGACGACGTTGACCACCCGGATCCGCAGGTCGGGCAGTTCCCGCCGGAGGATGTCGGTGGCGGCGAGCACCTCCTTGGTCGGCACGTCGCCCGCGCAGGCGAGTACCACGTCGGGCTCGGCCCCGTCGGCATCATTCCCGGCCCAGTCCCAGATGCCCAGGCCGCGAGTGCAGTGCAGGATCGCTGAATCCATGTCCAGCCAGTCCGGGCTCGGCTGCTTGCCCGCGACGACCACGTTCACATAGTCACGGCTGCGCAGGCAGTGGTCGGCGACGGATAGCAAGGTGTTGGCGTCCGGCGGGAGGTAGACCCGGACCACCTCGGCCTTCTTGTTCATCACGAGGTCGATGAAACCCGGATCCTGATGAGAGAAGCCATTGTGGTCCTGCTGCCAGACGTGGGAGGTGAGCAAGATGTTCAGCGAAGCCACCGGCCTGCGCCAGGGCAGGTGCCTGGCCACCTTCAGCCACTTGGCGTGCTGGTTGAACATCGAGTCGACGATGTGGATGAACGCCTCATAGCACGAGAACAGGCCGTGACGGCCGGTTAGCAGGTAGCCCTCGAGCCAGCCCTGGCAGGTGTGCTCCGACAAGATCTCCATCACCCGGCCGTCTTGCGCCAGGTTCACGTCGACCTGCTCGGTCGCCTCCTGCCAGGTCTTGCCTGTGGCTTCGAGCACGGCGGTCAGCCGGTTCGACTCCGTCTCGTCCGGGCCGAAGACCCGGAAGTTGTGTTCCTGGCTGTTCAGCCGGACGATGTCGCGGAGCATCGTGCCAAGGACCCTGGTCGGCTCGCTATGGCGGGCGCCGGGTGCGGGCACCGGCACGGCGTAGTCGCGGAAGTCCGGCATGATCAGGTCGCGCAACAGCACGCCCCCGTTGGCGTGCGGCACGGAGCCCAGTCGCCGTGAACCGCTCGGCACCAGCGTCAGCAGGTCAGGATGCGGCCGTCCGGCCTCGTCGAACAACTCCTGCGGCCGGTAAGACCGCAGCCAGTCCTCAAGCTCGCGCAGGTGACCGGCGTTCTCCCGCACCTGCGTGAGCGGTACCTGATGGGCGCGCCAGGTACCCTCGACCGGCAGGCCGTCCACCTCGACGGGGCCGGTCCAGCCTTTTGGCGTCCGCATCACGATCATCGGCCAGCGGGGATCCAGCCGCCGCTGGCCTGCCCTGGCCTCACCCTGGATGGCACGGATCCGCTCGATGGCCAGGTCCAGCGCCGCTGCCATCTCCTCGTGCACGATCGCGGGGTCGTGGCCTGCCACGTAGATCGGCTGATAGCCGTACCCGCGCAACAGCCCGTCGAGCTCATCGGGGGGAATCCTGGCCAGCACCGCCGGATTGGCGATCTTCCATCCGTTGAGGTGCAGGATCGGCAGCACGGCGCCGTCCGTCGCCGGATTCAGGAACCGGTTGGCGTGCCAGCCCGTGGCCAGGGGGCCCGTCTCGGCCTCGCCGTCGCCGACCACGCAGGCGACGATCAGGTCAGGGTTGTCGAACGCCGCGCCGTGCGCGTGCGACATCGAGTAGCCGAGCTCGCCGCCCTCGTGAATCGACCCGGGCGTCTCCGGGGCGACGTGGCTCGGCACGCCGCCGGGGAAGGAGAACTGCCTGAACAACTGGCACATGCCGACGGCGTCCCTGGGCACGTGCGGGTACACCTCGCTGTAGCTGCCCTCCAGCCATGTGTTCGCCAGGGCCGCCGGCCCCCCGTGCCCTGGACCGATGACGATCATCATGGCCACATCGTGCGCGGAGATCGCCCGGCTCAGGTGCGCCCAGATCAAGTTCAGGCCGGGCGTGGTTCCCCAGTGCCCGAGTAGCCGCGGCTTGATGTGCTCGGGCCGCAGTGGCTCGGTCAGGAGGGGGTTGTCCATCAGGTAGATCTGACCGGCCGACAGGTAGTTGGCGGCCCGCCAGTACCGGTCGATCGCCTGAGCCTGCGGGTCGGTCAGCGGCAAGACGTCCCTTGCTGCGCTCATCGGACTCTCAAACGTTCTCGGCTCGTCACTCTCCCCGGGTGTCCCGGACCACGACGACCGGGCAGCGTGCGCTGGTAACGCAGTGAATGCTAGCCGAGCCAATCATCATGGATGTGAACGCCCCACGACCGCGCGGCCGACGGCGAGCGACATCACGAAGCACCCGGCCCGGCCGACGGCCTGCCGCCGGCTGGGCGGGCGCGCCGCCCAGCCGTGTCCCACCCGCCGCCAGCCTGCCGCGCGCGGCGACCTGACCTGCGGGGACAGGTCCTAGTGCGCGGCCTCGTACTGCCGGATCACCTCGGCGCTGATCCGGCCGCGCTCGGAGATCTCCAAGCCCGCCTGCCGTGCCCAGGCCCGGACAGCCGCCCGGTCCGCCCCGGCGGGCGGACGGCGGCGGGTGCTCCGGCTGACCCGTCGGCCTGCCGCGATGAACGGGGCAAACGCCTCAGCGAGCCGCGCCCGGTTCGACCCAGCCAGGTCGATCTCGTAGCTGACGCCGTCCAAGCCGAACGTGACCGTTCCGGCGTCCGGCGAGCCGTCCATATCATCCATGATCATCACAGAGGCTTTCTTGACCATATCCCCATCCTGCGAATCGCCCAGGCCAAGCGCAACCGCGACACACGGGAAGGGCGCCACAAACGTTACGAAGCCGTCAGGCCGGCGCCATGATGACCAACGGCGGTCGCGCCAGACGAGTTCCAGCCTGAAACTGTGCCCGCCGCATTCACCCGGGTAAGGCGATCGGCCGGCGCTATCCGGCACGCGCCAGGATGAGGCTGTGCCCGCCGCTGCCCTCGGGGATGTACCTGTGCCACACGGGCGCCAGGCCGGCTGCCTGGAGCCAGCCCAGGTAGTCGGCGGTGTCGGCGTGATCCCAGAACATGTCGGCGCCCAGGTACGGCTCGGTGCCTGTCCACCGGGCCGCGCCGGTGATCGCCAGCAGGTACCCGCCGGGGCGCAGCCAGCCGCGGATGCGGGGGAACAGGGCTCGCTGGTCGGCGAGCGGCACGTGGATGAGCGCGTAGAAGGACACCACGGCGTCCAGGCTCGCTGGCCGCAACCGCAGCTCGGTCAGGTCCACCCGGACCAGCGCGGCCGCCGGGACCAGGCGCCGGGCGCGGGCCAGCTGGACGGCGGAGAAGTCCACGCCGATGACCCGCAAGCCCAGGCCGGCCAGCTCGCGGGTCGCCGGGACGCCGGCGCCGCAACCCAGGTCCGCGACGATGGCCCGGCTGGGCACCAGGCGGGCCAGCTCGGCCGCCCAGCCGGCATAGCGGCTCACGTCCTCGGCGGAGGAACTGGCTGCCTGGCCGTCGTCGCTGCGGTAGGCCAGCGAGATCGCATCGTAGCCGCGGCGGACCAGGTCCCGCTGCGCCGCGCGCGCCGCCGCATCGCCGGCTTGCTTGCCTGACATCTCGCCAAGATATCCCGGCGCGCCCGCTCACTCCTGCGCCTGGTTCACCAGCTGGAACAGGACGTGATCCTGCCACCGGCCGGCGATCTTCAGGTACGCAGGCGCCAGCCCGAAGCGGGTGAACCCCGCGCGCTCGAGCACGCGCTGCGACCTGACGTTGTGCGGCAACGTCCCGGCCTGGATGCGGTGCAGGCCAAGCTCATCGAACGCCACCTTGATGATGTCGAGCACCGCCGCCGTGGCCAGCCCGCGCCCGTTGTCTGCGGCATTGAGCCAGTAGCCGAGGAGGCATGACTGGAACGGACCGCGAACGATCTCATTCAGCGTGATGCGGCCGGCCACCCGGCCGGACTCGTCCAGGATGACGTGCGGCAGCATCAGCCCCTGCGCGTGCCGCCGCAGCGCGTCGCCGACCAGCGCGAGCTGGCCGGCGACCGTGTAGTAGTCGTCGCCCCTGGCCGGGTCCCACGGGGCGAGGAACTCACGGTTCACGGCGGCCAGCTCAGCCAGGACAGGGACATCGCCGAGCGTAATCAGCCGGGTTGCAGGCATGGTCTCCCATGATCGCAAACCGGCCGCAGCGACCTCCCCCCGGCCCACCGCGCGAGACGCCAGCGCGGCGAATCGCTCCGGGGCCTACGGGGTTCGCCGGCCCGTAGGCACGATGACAACGGGGCAGGCGGCGTGGTGGGCGACCTGATTCGACACCGAGCCGAGCAGCAAGGCCGCGAAGCCGCCTTGGCCGCGCGCGCCGACAACCACCAGGTCCGCTTCGCGTGACGCGTCGATCAGCGCCTGGGCTGGGTAGCCGGTGAAGGCTCGCACTTCCACAGACACGGGCTGGATCTCGCCAATCTCGCTGGCTGACTTGGCGACAGCTTCCTCGGCCGCCCGACGTGCCTGCTGCACGGCATTGTCGGCATCGGGCACGCTCAGCGGGTGCCCGGTGAACGGGCTAGCCATGGCCGGGATCACGGTAATCACGGTCAATGCGGTCTGACGGGCCGCGGCTTCGCGCATCGCCCAGTTCAGGGCGTCGCGCGCATGCGCTGACTGGTCAACGCCAACCACGATTCCGGGCATTTCTCCTCCTCAAGTCGAGCCTGGCCCGCACCCGATCAGCCATCAAGGGCTGTTCTCCGCTGAGCCATACAACGATCGTGGCGGCCTAAAGCCGTCGCGGCCAGGGACCAACGTCACTCAGCGTCGGCCAATGGACTCAGGATCAATTGAATATATCCGGACATAATAACTATCTGGCCGGGGCATGCGGCGCGCAGTTGATGTTTGCACTGACCGGGCGGGATACTGAGTCGCGGCTGCTTACAGCGAGGGGCGGACTGTTGGCGAGGGCAATAGGCATCGATTTCGGGACGTCAAGCTCAGTGATATGCGCCCTGGAAGGCGGCAAGCCAAAGGTCATCCCGAATGCCGAAGGATCCAGCCTGACTCCATCGGTCGTCGCGTTCACTGACGACGGGAAGGTCCTGGTCGGCGACCCGGCGCTGCGGCAAGCACTGCAGAACCCGCACCGCACGTTCGAGTCAGTCAAGCGGCGGATAGGGCAGGAACGCGACGTCCGGGCCGGCGGACGGTCAATTCCGCCGGCGGAGCTTGCCGTGCATGTATTCGGCAAGCTCAAGCGGGATGCGGAGGCCTACCTGGGCGAGACGGTCTGCGATGTCGTGCTAGCCGTGCCAGCGACAATCTTCCTGACCCATCGCGAGGCCATCAAGGAGGCAGCCGAGACGGCCGGGTTCCGAGTGCTGCGGATCACTTACGAAGCGACGGCGGCGGCGCTGGCCTACCACCTGGGCAAGGCGGGCGAGGCCACGATCGTGGTCTTCGACCTAGGCGGCGGGAAATTCGACGTGTCGCTGCTCGAGGTGGGCGAGGGCGTCGTCGAGGTCAAGGCGACTGGAGGCGATGAGCACCTTGGCGGTGACGACTGGACCGAGCGGATCGTCAGCCAGCTGGCAGAAAAGTTCAATGATCAGCACGACCTGGACCTGTCATCGGACCAGGCGGCCATGCGGAGGATCAGGGAAGCCGCGGAGAGAGCCAAGATAGAGCTCTCGGCTGCTAGCCAGACCAGGATATACCTCCCTTACATCGCATCAGGCTCGTCTGGCCCGCTGCACCTGGACGAAGAGCTGTCCCGTGCCGAGTTCCAGAAGATGACCTCGGACCTGCTCGACCGGTGCAAGGCGCCGTTCAAGCAGGTGATCGCGGACGCCGGGATCAAGCTGAGCCAGATCCATCACGTGGTGCTCGTCGGCGGCTCGACCCGGATGCCCGCCGTCGTGGAGCTGGTCAAGGACCTGACCGGCGGCAAGGAGCCGAACAAGGGCGTGAACCCGGACGAGGTCGTCGCCGTCGGCGCGTGCCTGCAGGCGGGCGTGCTCAAGGGCGAGGTCAAGGACGTGCTGCTGCTCGACGTGACCCCGCTGTCGCTGGGCATCGAGACCAAGGGCGGGATCTTCAGCAAGCTGATCGAGCGCAACACCACCATCCCGACCAAGCGCTCGGAGACCTACACCACGGCGGAGGACAACCAGCCGTCGGTGCAGATCCAGGTCTTCCAGGGCGAGCGTGACATCGCCGCGTACAACAAGAAGCTCGGCATGTTCGAGCTGGCCGGGATCGCCCC
>JASIBM010000423.1 GCA_030045175.1 Streptosporangiaceae bacterium
CCAGGATCAGTGCTTCCTCGTGCCATGCGTCGTAGCGCCCGCTGCGCCCCGCGTGGCCCGCGATCATCTCGGTCTTGAGCAGGAACGGCCCGCCGGACGCGGTCGCCTGCAGCCTGGCGATCCACTTGGCCGGCTCGCTGTAGCGCACCCGCGTGTCGTTCAGGCTGGTGAGCGCCAGGATCGGCGGGTACGTGCGGCCGGCGGACACGTTCTCGTACGGGCTGTACGACTTGATGTAGGCGTACGCCGCTGGGTCATGCAGCGGATCGCCCCATTCTTCCCATTCGGTGACAGTCAATGGCAGCGACGGATCGAGCACCGAGGTCAGCGGGTCGACGAACGGCACCTGCGCTGCGATGCCACCGAACGCCTCGGGCGCCATGTTCGCCACGGCCCCGACTAGCAGCCCGCCGGCCGAGCCGCCCCGCGCGACCAGCCGGGCCGGGCTGGTCCAGCCGAGCGCCGACAGCTCCCTGGCGCAGGCGATGAAGTCGGTGAAGCTGTTGGCCTTGTGCAGCAGCTTGCCTTCGTCATACCAGCGGCGGCCGAGCTCGCCGCCGCCCCTCACATGCGCGATCGCGAAGCCGAAGCCGCGGTCGAGCAGCGAGAGCCTGGGGATCGAGAAGTACGGGTCACAGGAGTGCTCATAGCTGCCATAGCCGTAGAGCAGGAACGGCGCGCTCCCGTCCCTGGGCGTCCCCTTCTTGCAGACGAGCGAGATCGGGATGTCCGTGCCGTCCGGCGCCTTCGCCCACGCCCTGTGCTGGGCGTAGTCAGCGGGCTGGTACTCCCCCTGGCCAGGCAGGGCGAGCACGGGCCGGCGCTTGAGCAAGGTGAGCCCTCCGGTCGCCGCGTCGCAGTCGTAGACGGAATCCGGCGTCACCATCGAGACGTATCCGACCCGGAACAGCCGCGACTCATAGTCTGGGTTCGACCCGGGGGTCACCGTGTAGACGGGCTCATCGAAAGAGATCTCGTGGGACGTGCCGTCCGCGAGCAGGACGCGCAGCCCGGTGAGGCCGTCCCGGCGGAAGTAGACGACGACGTGACCGGAGAACGCGCTGACATCGACCAGGCGGGTGTCCGCGCGATGCGGCACCAGCGGCGTCCAGGCCGAGGGATCGGCCAGCATCGCCGTGGCTATCTCGAAGTTCTCTGCGCCGTCGTTGTGCAAGATCAGCAGCCGATCGGCGCCGTCAGGCCCGATCTGATGGTCGATGCTGTACTCAACGCCTTGCCTGCGCGGCATCACGACCCGGAAGTCGCCGGTCGGATTGCTGGCGTCGAGTAGCCATTCTTCGCTCGTCAGCTTGCTCGACGACGTGATCACCAGGTACCGCTCGCTGCGGGTCAGCCACACGCTGACGAAGAACCGCTCGTCGGCTTCCTCGAACACGACCTCGTCCTTCTCGGCCGGGGTGCCGACCAGGTGCCGCCAGATCCGGTACGGCCGCCACGCGTCGTCGGCCGTCACGTAGAACAGCGCGGAGCCGTCGTGCGACCAGGCAGACCCGTAATGCGTGTTCGGAATCTCGTCGGCTGTCACCTCTGCGGTGACGAGGTCCTTGATCCGCATGGTGAACCGCTCGTCGCCGGTGTAGTCGGTCGAGTAGGCCAGCTTGGTTGCGTCCGGGCTGACGTTGTACGCGCCGAGTGAGAAGTACGGCTGCTCGCCTGCCAGTTCGTTGGAGTCGAGCAGCACTTCCTCGCCGTCGAGCGGCGACCCGTCCTCGGTCATCGGCGGGAGCTCATCGCCCCGACGCACGCCGCGCCGGCACGACACCCCGTACTGCTTGCCCTCGACCGTCCTGGTGTAGTACCACCAGCGGCCCTTGCGGGTCGGCACCGACAGGTCGGTCTCCTTGGTCCGCCCCTTGATCTCCTCGAAGATCGCCTCGCGCAGGTCCGCCTGGCCGGCGGTCATCGCCTCGGTGTAAGCGTTCTGAGCCTCGAGGAACGCGATCGTCCGCTCGGCATCCTTGTCTTCCAGCCAGGAGAACTCGTCGATGAACGTGTCGCCGTGGTGGGTGCGCTCGGCCGGGATCCGCCGCGCCAGCGGGGGCCGTGGGCTCTGGCTGCTCATGGCTAAGGAGTCTATTGAGCGCCGGCCTCGTGCTCGCAGCCCTGGCCCCGGCATGAGCCGCGATGCCCGGACCGCGTGCGATACTAAATGAGATCGGTCAATGGAGGGCAAATGGCTGAGACGCTGCAGGCACCTGCAGGCGTGGACCCGGCACGGCCTAGCTCGGCGCGGATCTACGACTACCTGCTCGGCGGCGCGAACAACTTCGAGGCCGACCGGGCGGCCGCCGGGCGCCTGGCGCAGCGGATACCCGAGGTGGCCGACACCGCATGGGCAAACCGCGGCTTTCATCAGCGCGCCGCCAAATGGATCGCCGAGCAGGGTGTGCGGCAGTTCATCGACATCGGGTCGGGACTGCCGACCGTCGGGAACACCCACGAGGTGGTCAGGCGCGTCGCGCCCGACGCCCGCGTCGTCTACGTCGACAACGACCCGATCGTGCTCGCCCACAGCGCGGAGTTGATCGGTGACGACAAGACCGCCGTGGTGATCATTGCCGACCTGCGAGAGCCGGACGCGATTCTCGAGAATCCCAGGCTGCAAGAGCTGATCGACCCCGGCGAGCCGACCGGGCTACTGATGACCGCGGTGCTGCACTTCATCTCCGACGCGTCCAAGCCCAGGGCGTTGCTGGCGCGGTACGTCGCGGCCCTGGCCGATGGCAGCTACCTGGCGCTGTCGCACCGGACCTTCGATCACAAGCCGACCGCGGCCATGCGCACGCTGGCCGAGGTCGGCGAGCAAGCCGCCGGCGGCAGCCACTACCGGTCTAAGGACGAAATCCGCGCTTTCTTCGACGGCCTGGAGCTCGTACCGCCCTACCAGGGCGCCGAGCCAGACGTCTCCTGGGTAGGACTGTGGGGCTGCGAAGACCCGGCACTCGCCGATTCCGAGGGATCGCGCTGGCTCTACTGCGGCGTCGCGCGCAAGAACGGCTTAACGCGCCAGCCCTGGTACCCGATTCGGCTACCAGGGGCACCGCCTGACGAGGCCCGTCAGGACTAGCCGGACGAGCCGGAGCGCGGTGGCCGGCCTGGCCCGCGCATCTGGCCCACCTGGCCAGGCAGCCGCCCGGCCTCAGCCAGCGCGCGGCGCAGCAGGAACTCGATCTGCGCGTTGGTGCTGCGCAGCTCGTCGGCCGCCCATCTGGCGAGAGCGTCATGGACGGCCGGATCGAGCCGCAGCAGCACCCCCTTGCGCTCGCTCACGAGATACCTGCCTCACTGGTACAGGGAGCCGGTGTTCACGACCTGCTGGGTAGCCTGCTCACTGCACAAGACCACGAGCAGGTTGGACACCATGGCGGCCTTGCGCTCCTCATCAAGCTCGACGACCCCTTCGTCCTGCAGCCGCTGCAACGCGAGTTGCACCATGCCGACCGCCCCCTCCACGATCCGCTGCCGCGCCCCGACCACCGCGTTCGCCTGCTGCTGGCGGAGCATTGCCTGAGCGATCTCCGGAGCGTACGACAACCGGGTGAGCCGTGACTCGATGATGTGCACGCCGGCCGGCTTGACCCGGTTCATCAGCTCCTCCGACAGCCGCTGGGTGATCTCGTCCGCGTTGTCGCGCAGTGACAGCACGTCGGCGCCCCGGTTGTCGTACGGGTAGCTGGACGCTATGTGCCGAACCGCGGTCTCTGTCTGGATGGCAACGAATTGCCGGTAGTTATCGACGGCATATGTCGCGTGCGCCGTGTCCCTGACCTGCCAGACGACCACCGCCGCGATCTCGATCGGGTTGCCGTCGGCGTCGTTGACCTTTGCCTGGGCCGACTCCTGGTTCCTGATCCTGGTCGAGACCACGATGCGGCGGGTGAACGGGTTCACCCACTGCAGGCCGGTTTCGCGAATGGTCCCGCGATACCTGCCGAACAGCTGGATCACCCTGGCCCGGCCGGGCGCGACCTGCGTCAGGCCAAGCCACGCGAGGACGCCGAGCCCGATCAGGATGATCCCGAGCCATACCAGCGCGACCGTGGTGTCCTGGGTGTGCTTGGTCGCCTCCCACAACGATACGATCCCGCCAGCGAGGAGCGCGAGAGCTAGCACGAGCATCACCATGCCCGGCATGTGCCTGGCTGGACGCTCGGCCACCTGCCGGGCTTGGAGCTGGCCGCCGCCCTGCGCGGCCTCGACGTTCGATGCCATCCGACCCACCTCCACTTGATGTATTGATACCAGACACCTAGCATAGTGATATCAATTTAAAACGCAAGCGCTACTGGTCAGGACCGCGCGATCGAGCCGAAGGCGAGAGCGCGCGGTCCTGAGACCACCCGCCAGGCCGACGCACCATGATCGTGGTCGTCCGTCAGTTGTGGCAACTGAGAATCGTCCCCGATCAAGGAAATGAGCAGGCCGTGGTTGAACTCGAAAAGGGTATTCGTTAGCCTCGGTAAGGATTGGCGTGCTTTGCCAATCGGTGCCCGGTTCCTCCCCGACTGCCACGGAGAACAGCCTTGCGACATGAACCGTACCGGTTCCGTACCGCACCTGGCCGGCGATGGCGCGCATGGGCGATGGCGCTCGTGCTGGTAGCCGCCGGCATCGCCGGCGTCGGCGCGGCCGGCCCGGCGCTGGCGTCCTCGGCGGGCCTGCCCGGCGCGCCGCAGCAGGTGACGGCGGTCGCGGCCGACAGCGGAGCGGTGGTGAGCTGGCAGCCGCCCGCGTCGGACGGCGGGTCGCCGGTCACCGGGTATGTGATCACCTCGTCGCCGGGCAAGCTGGACGCCGACGTGTCCGCCGTGACCAGCTTTCAGGTGGGTGGCCTGGTCAACGGGCGCGCGTACACCTTCACGGTGGCGGCGGTCAGCAGCGCGGGCACCGGGCCGGCCAGCAAGCCGTCGGCCCCCGTCACGCCGCGTCCGCCGGCGGTACCAGGCGCGCCGCGGTCGGTGCGGGCGGTGGCCGGGTTCGAAGAGGCCGTGGTGTCCTGGTCGGCGCCGGCCGCCGGCGGAGCGCCGATCTCCGGCTACCTGGTCAGGGCCGCTCCGGGCGGGAAATCGGTCACGGTCGCCGGGGACGCTCTTTCCGCCGTGCTGCCAGGATTGCGGAACGGTACCCGTTACGTGATCTCGGTGACCGCCGCCAGCGCTGCCGGCGCGGGTAAGGCCGCGAAGGCGAAGGTGACCCCGGCGGTCACCGCTCCCGGCGCGCCGGTCGCCGTTACTGCGGCGCCGGTGAGCACCGGCGTCAGCGTCGCCTGGCAGCCGCCCGCCGCCGACGGCGGATCGCCGGTGACCGGGTACGTCGTCGCGGTCGCCGGGTCGGCGAAGAAGGTCAGTGCGGCGGCCAGCGCGCGGTCGGTGACGATCAGTGGCCTGGCCCAAGGCCACACCTACGAGTTCACCGTCGCCGCGCGCAACGCCAAGGGCACCGGCCAGGCCGCCAGTTCGGCGCCGGCCGCCGCGGGCGGGACCGTCGCCTCGGCGGCGGTCGTGCTCTCCGCGGCATCACTGTCAGCGCTCACGCAAGTGGGCACCGACGGCTCGCTCACCTTCGCCAGCCCCACGGCCCAGGTCACGAGCCTGACGGCGGGCGACATCCTGGTGGCCGGCGTCAGCGGGGCGACCCCGAACGGGCTGCTCGCGGAGGTGACGTCGGTCTCGTCGACGTCCGCGGGCACCGTCGTCGCGACCGAGCCAGCGTCGTTGAATCAGGCGCTGCAGGCCGCCGGGTTCGGCATGACATCGGCACTGTCGTCCGCGCAGGTCGCCAGCTTCGTGCCGGCCCGGGCCGGCGTGCGGCTGCTGCCCGCGGCCCGGATGCCGGCCTCCGCGCCGCTCGGCAGCATCGGGTTCAGCCTGTCCGCCACCTTGTACCAGAGTTCCAACGGCGCCACGGTCACCGCTTCGGGCAGCATCACGCTGACGCCTAAGGTGTCCTTCAGCGCGTCGATCACGAGCAGCGGGATCACCAGCAGCTTCACCGGCACCGTGACGGCCGCCGCGTCGGTGAAGCTCTCCGCTGCGATCAGCCATGACATCTCCGGCGGTTACCCGCTCGGCACGGTCAGCTTCAACCCGATCTACTTCTCCGTGCTCGGCGTGCCGATCGTGATCACGCCCGCGCTCGCGCTGAATCTCACCAGCAAGGGCAACGTCACCGCCGGGCTGACCACGTCGGCGAGCGACTCCTACACCGTCGGCGTCCAGGTCACCACCAAGAACACCAGCGTCTCTGCGAACCCGGTGAACAGCCACTCCACCACGTGGACCCCGCCGGCCGTGTCGGCGAGCATGAGCGCGTCGGCCGGGGTGGAGGGCGCCCTCACCGCCACCGTGGACGGCGTGGCCGGGGTCAGCCTCACCGACAACCTGTGGCTGGCCCAGCTAACCGTCAGCACGGCCAGCAACCCGTGGTGGACGCTCAGCGCGCAGAACATCATCGCCCTGAAGTTCAACCTCACGCTGCTCGGGAGCACGTTCACGCTCTATTCCGCGACGCTGGCCGACACGACCATTCCGCTGGCCAAGGCCTCCGGCCCGTTCCCAGGCATCACCATCGGCCCGAGCCCGGCGATGACCGCGGCCGGTGGCACGTTGCAGCTCTCCGCGTCCTCGGCAGCGCAATCCGCCAGCGCGGTCACGTGGGCGGCGCAGGCCGGCGGCGGATCGGTCAGCCCGAGCGGGCTGTACACCGCGCCCGACGAGCCGGGGGTCTACCAGGTGACCGCGGCGCTCCCGGCGGACGGCCTCCAGCCCGCCGCGAGCGGCACCACCTCGGTCCAGGTCGGCAGTCAGCCGCCCGACCCGCCGACGGACCTGACCGCCGAGTCGACGTCGGACGGCGACGCGACGCTGAGCTGGACGCCGCCGGCCGACGACGGCGGCAGTCCCGTCACCTCGTACACGATCACGTCGCAGCCTGACGACTCGACCTACCCGGTCGACGCGACCGCGACCAGCGCCGACCTCAGCGACCTCACGCCGGGCCAGACGTACACGTTCACGATCACCGCGACCAGCGCCGGGGGAACGAGCGTCCCTTCTGCCCCCACCGACCCCCTGCAGATCGACGACGCGGTCTCCGCGGGTCAGTGGACGGCGGCGGAAGCGCCGCTGCCCGACGGCGGCTCTGACGCCTCGATTAACGACGTCACCTGTTCCTCGGCCCTGACGTGCATCGCCGTCGGCAGCTACACAGATACCAATGGCACCGAGGGGCTGCTGCTCACCGAGGCGGCAGGCACCTGGTCGGCACAGCAGGCACCGTTGCCGTCCGGTGGCGTGCCCGGTGAATCCCAGGGACTGTCGGCGGTGACCTGCCCCGACGTCGGCACGTGCGTCGCTGTCGGCATGTACTACGACTCATCGGGCGACAACCAGGGCGAGATACTCACAGACTCCGCTGGAACCTGGTCCGCCGCGCAGGCGCCGCTGCCGGGCGGAGCCACCACAGGCCTGGTCGCGATGACCGCTGTCGCCTGCGGGTCGGACTCGTCGTGCGTCGTGACAGGGAGCTATGACACGTCAGACGGGTCGTCAGAGAACGGGCTGCTGCTGACCGGCTTCGGCTCGGCCTGGACGGCGACGCAGGCGCCCGTGCCCGACACTTCGGCCTCCGACCAGAACACCCAGTTCGCCTCGGCAGCGTGCCCGGCGGCCGGGACGTGCTTCGCCGTCGGCGACTACTACGACGCCGACGCCGATGGCGGCGAGGGCCTGCTGGACAGCTGGGACGGGAGCTCGTGGTCCAACACGCCTGAGCCGCTCCCGGCGGACGCTAGCTACGGCGACACGATCATCTCCATCGCCTGCGGCTCGACGTCCTCGTGCGTGGCGGTCGGCACCTACTGGTACATCAACGAGCAGGAAGACGCGCAGCTGACGCAGGGCCTGCTGCTGAGCTGGTCGACCGGCACCGGCTGGACGGCCGACTCGGCGTCGTTCCCTGGCGATGGCTCGCTATCGGCGGTGGCGTGCCCGTCGGCTGATTCCTGCACGGCCGTCGGCTACTCCGGCGACGAGGCCGCGATCGTCACCGGGGCGGCGGGCGACTGGTCGGTCACGCTTGCCCCGCTGCCTGACGACGCCGACTCTGACCCCGGAGCGTCGCTATCGGCGGTCGCATGCGGTGACGACACCGACTGCGTCGCCGCGGGCACCTACCTCACCACGAGCAGCACGCAATCGCAGGGCATGGTGCTCGGCGAGACCGGCGGGACATGGAGCGCGCTGCAACCACCCGAGCCCGCGGACGCCGACACCGAGTTCCCCGTCCAGCTCACCGCGGCGGCGTGCACCTCAGCGACCTCCTGCCTCATCGTCGGCGCGTACAACAACGAGGACTACATCAGCTCGGCGGGATTGCTGCTCTCCTGGTCCGGCTGAGGCCGCAGCCGGCACGCCTTCAGCGTGCCGGTGAACTAACGCGGGCCGACGAGGCCGGTCTCGTAGGCGAGGACCACTGCTTGTACGCGGTCGCGCAGCCCGAGCTTGGCCAGGATCCTGGCGACGTGCGTCTTGACGGTCGCCTCGCTGAGCACCAGACGGCCTGCGAGCTCCGCGTTGTTCATGCCGGTGGCCAGTAGCCGTAGCACCTCAAGCTCCCTCGGCGTCAGCTCGGACAGGTCCGCGTGCACGGCCGGGCGGCCGTCGGCGGGCGGCGCGAACCGCTCGATCAGCCGACGCGTGATCGACGGGGCGAGCAGCGCGTCCCCGGCCCTGACCATCCGCACGGCGGCGACCAGCTGCTCAGGAGACACATCCTTGAGCAGGAAGCCGCTGGCGCCGGCGGTGAGCGCGGCGTAGACATACTGGTCGAGGTCGAACGTGGTCAAGATGATGACCCGGCAGCTGCCGGCGCCGGGCGCGCGGAGGATGCGGCGGGTGGCCTCCAGACCGTCCATCTCCGGCATCCGTATGTCCATGAGCGCCACGTCGGGCTGGTGCCTCAGCACCGCCTCGACGGCCTGCGCTCCGTCCGCGGCCTCGGCCACGACCGGGATGCCGGCCGCCTCGAGGATCATGCTGAACCCGCTGCGGACCAGCGCCTGGTCGTCCGCGATGACCACGCGCGGCGCGGCTTCGTCACGCGGGACGTCCCCGCTCATCGGAGCTGCGCTGCCACCGGCGCCAGGCTGCCGGCGATCCGCTCAGGCTGGCCGGCCAGCTCTGCGGCTGCCGTCTCCGAGACCACCGTCATCGGGTCGACCGGGAAGCGGGCCCTGACCCGCCACCCGCCGCCGGGCCGCGGACCGGCGTCAAGCTCCCCGCCGTAGAGGGTAATGCGCTCGCGCAGGCCGATCAGCCCGCGGCCGGCGCCCGCGGGGATCCTCAACGCAGGGGCTGGGCTCACCCGCCCGTCGTTGGCGATGTCCACGACAAGCGCGGACTCGCCGTAGTCGAGCCGGACGCTGGTCGGCGTTTCGCCCGCGTGCTTGAGCACGTTGGTGAGCGCCTCCTGCACCACCCGGAACGCGGCCAGGTCCAGGCCGGGTGGCAGGTCGTACCGGCACTCACTGACCTGCAGCTCGACCGGCAGGCCGGCCGCCGCAACCCGGCTGATGAGCGGCTGAAGCTGTTGCAGCCCGGGCTGGGGTCGCAGGTCCCGCTCGGCAAGAGAGCCGCTTGTGGTCGGCCCGGCTGCCGCGACCAACCCGGCGGAGCTGAGCAAGCCGAGCAGGTGGCGCAGCTCCGCCATGGCGGCCCGGCCGCTCGCCTCCACCGCGAGCAGCGCGTTCCTGGCCCGGACCGGAGAGTCGGTCAGCACCTGCCGCGCGGCACCCGCCTGCACGAGCATCACGCTGACGTTGTGCGTGACGACGTCGTGCAGTTCGCCAGCGATGCGCGCCCGCTCCGCCTCGATGGCATGCCTCGTGGCGGCCTCGTGCTCGGCCTGCATCCGCCGGATCCGGTCGCTTGCATCCATCACCGCGCCGACGATCGCGATCGACACCAGCGACACCAGAACGAGTAGCCCGCCGACCCGGGCTGCGCCATTGCCTGCCACGGTCTGCAGGCCCTGAAACGTGGGTACCGGCTTCACGGCATGACCAGGGGCCGGCGCCTCGAGGGTGACCGCCACGGGGCCAGCTACCTTCCAGTACGTGGCCGTCACGAGCACGCCCGCCGGAGCCAGCGCGAGCAGTGCCGCACCGCGGAACCGGCTGTGCATGGCGGCCGAGTACCCGGCGAAGATCACGGCAAGGAACGTCACGTCGACCGCGCCGGCCTTCCCGAAGACCGCGACGAGCAGCACGACAAGGAACACCGTCAGTGGGTAGCGCCGGCGCGCGGCGAGCGGCACCGAGGTCAGGACGGCGGCCGGCAGCCCGAGGCGTATGCTGACCGCTCCGTTGAACAGCGATGCCACCAGGAACGCGGTCGCGATCAGGACGTCAGCGACGACTGCGCGCGCGGACAGCCTGGCCCGCGGCTCGGACGAGCGAGCGAACGCCACGAGTTGCCGCAGCCAGCCAAGAGTATTCGCGGCCTGGTCGTCACTCATGACTTCATTGTCGTCCCGTCCCGCACGCCTGCCGTCCGCTGGTTAGCGTAGCTGCGTACATCGAAAGGATGACCCGTCGCTTCGCCTGCACCCGGTGCGCGGCCGAGTTGCATCCCGCGGCTGACGCCGACGGCTGGCCGTTCCCCTACGTTGCCGCACATGGACTCTCTCATCCAGCTCAGCGAGCTCACGAAACGCTATGGCCACGGCGGAAGTGCCGCCATCGAGAATGTCAGCCTGACCGTCGCGGCGGGCGAAGCGGTGGCGGTGATGGGGCCTTCAGGTAGCGGAAAGTCGACCCTGCTCAACCTGGTCGCCGGCCTGGACCGGCCGAGCTCAGGCACGGTTACCGTCGCGGGTCAGCGGATCGACTCGCTCGGCGAGACCGGCGTGGCCAGGTTCCGGCGGCGCGAGATCGGCATGATCTTCCAGTTCTTCAACCTGCTCGACGACCTGACGGTCGCTGACAACGTGCTGCTGCCCGCGCAGCTGGCCGGCGTTCGGACCGCCGCGGCCAGGACCAGGACCGCAGAGCTGCTGGCGGCACTGCGGATCGAACAGCACCGCGATTCCTACCCCGCCAGGCTGTCAGGCGGTGAGCGGCAGCGGGTGGCGATCGCGCGGGCGCTGGTGAACCGTCCGGCCCTGCTGCTGGCCGACGAGCCAACCGGGGCGCTTGACACCGCGACCGGCGAGGAGATCGGCGAGCTGCTCCTCGACCTGAACTCCTCAGGCCAGACGATGGTGCTGGTCACCCACAACCCGGACCTGGCGGCCCGGTACGCGGGCCGTACCGTTCAGCTACTGGACGGCCGCGTGGCGAGCGACGGGCCGAGCCGCTCAGGCGACGCCCGCGTCGCCAGCACCGCGCACCGGGGGGTCGGAGGGTCGCCGCCCAGGCCAGCACCGTCACCCGGCCGGTACGCCGAAGGCCCCGCGCAGGCGTGGTCATGACGCCGGGCGCCGTTGCCCGCGCCACACGGGGCGGGCTCACCCGCCGCCGCGTGCCAACCATCGTGATCGGGCTCGTGGTGCTCGTCTCCACCGCCGCGTCCGTCCTGGCGCTGGCCATCGTGGTGGACTCCAGCGCGCCGTTCGACCACGCCTTCGCCGCGCAACGTGGCGCGGACGTGGTGGCGACGATGGATTCCGCCAGGGCCAGCGACGCGCAGCTGGACGCGACCAAGCACCTGCCGGGCGTGACCGCGGCGGCCGGCCCGTTCGCTCAGCTGACGATGACGCCAAGCGTGGACGGCCAGGGCCAGTGCTCGCCCACCGGGCCGTGCGTTCCACCAGGGCCGATCGGACCCCTGACGGTGGCCGGGCGTGCCTCGCCCGGCGGCGCGGTGGATGACGTCACGTTGCAGTCTGGCCACTGGGTGACCGGGCCAGGCCAGATCGTGCTGGACTCCGACGGATCAGGACCGCAGGCCGGCATCACCGTCGGAACCTCGCTGACGATCACCGACGCGCCGGGGAAGCCCACGCTGACCGTCGTCGGCGTCGCCAGCTCGATCACCGGGTCGGCGGACGGGTGGGTGGTGCCGAGCGAGATCGCCGCGCTTCGCTCGGCGGCCACCCCGGCCAGCGCGCAGATGTTGTACCGGTTCGCCAGCGCGGGCACCTCGGCGGATCTTCGGGCGGATATGGCTGCGGTGGCCATGGCATTGCCGACAGGGGCGGTCATCGGCTCGCAGTCCTACCTGTCCGCCAAGGCCGCGGAGACAGGCAACGTCGCGCCGTTCGTGCCGTTCCTGTTCGCGTTCGGGATCATCGGGATGGTCATGGCGGTGCTGATCGTCGCCAACGTGGTAAGCGGCGCTGTGCTGGCGGGTTACCGCCGGATCGGCATCCTGAAGAGCATCGGGTTCACCCCGGGCCAGGTGCTGGCCGCCTATACGGGGCAGGTAACCGTCCCGGCCGTTGCCGGGTGCGTCGCCGGAGCGATGGCCGGGAACCTGATCGCGGCCCCCGTGCTCGCGCAGCAGGCGGGGGTGTACCAGGTGGGGTCGCTGGGCGTGCCTGCCTGGGTCAACGCGGGAGTCCCTGTGGTCATGCTCTGCCTGGTGGCCGTGGCCGCCGTGCTGCCGGCGCTGCGTGCCGCCCGGCTGAGCGCGGTCCAGGCGATTGCGACCGGGCGGGCACCGCAAACCGGCCGCGGCTTCGCCGCCCACCGGCTGCTCGGCAGGCTGCGGCTGCCCAGGCCAGTGACGATCGGCTTGGCCGCCCCGTTCGCCAAGCCCGCCAGGACCGCGGTCACCCTTGTCGCAGTGCTGCTGGGCGCGGCCACGGTGACCCTGGCCGTCGGCCTCAGCACGTCGCTGCGCATGGTGGTGGCGGACTTGTCGCACGATCAGGCCCAGCAGGTCCAGATCGTCATCCCCGGCGGGCCATCCGGCCGGGTGCGAGCGATCGCCGGCCCCGGCAGCCCGCCCCAGCCATCGGCAGCCGAGGCACAGCGGGCGATCGAGACAGCTCTCCGCGATCAGCCAGGCACGCTGCGCTATGTGGCGGAGGCGGACGAGCAGGTCACGGTGGCGGGTTTGGCACAGCCGCTCACGCTGACGGCCTACCGCGGCGACTCAGGCTGGACGGGCTACGCGATGATCAGCGGCCACTGGCTCACCAGCTCCGGCCAGGTGGAGGCGTCCGCGCAGTTCCTGACGCTGACCGGCGACTCTGTCGGCGACACGATCACGATCGTGACCGGTGCCAGGCAGGTCAGCGCGCGGATCGTGGGCGAGGTCTTCAGCGGCCAGCCTCAGCTCATCGCTGACTGGCAGACGCTGGCTGCGGCCGAACCGAACGTCGCGCCCGGCCAGTACGACATCGGCCTGCGGCCAGGCACCAGCGAGCTGGC
>JASIBM010000424.1 GCA_030045175.1 Streptosporangiaceae bacterium
ACGAGGCGGCGATCGCGGACGAGGCGGCGCGCGTGGTCGGCCTGAAGTCGATCGCCGCGTACCGGCACGGGCTCGACTTCGACCCGGCCAGGCCGAGCGCCACGAAGGTCGAGGCCGCGGCCGGCCGGTTGCTGCGGGCGATCGACGCTGAGCTAACTGGCACGAGGCGAGCCGGCACGGGGCTGGCCGGCCCGGGGCGGGCAGCCGGTGGCCCGGCGGCGCGCCTTGACGACGAGGTGCTGCTGCGGCACCTGATCTGGACCGGGATCGACACCGGGCTCCCGTTGCAATTTCACACCGGGTTCGGCGATCCCGACGCGCGGCTGCACCGGGCGAACCCGGCGCTGCTGCACGACTTCCTCGCGGCTACCCAGGCGGCTGGCGGGCCGGTGATGTTGCTGCACTGCTATCCGTACCATCGGGAGGCCGGGTACCTGGCGAACGTCTTCGCGCACGTCTACCTGGACGTCGGCGAGGCGCTCAACCACGTCGGAGCCCGGTCGGCCGCGGTGCTCGCCGAGGCGCTCGAGCTCGCGCCGTTCGGCAAGGTGCTGTACTCATCGGACGCGTTCGGGCTGGCTGAACTGCACTATCTGGGGGCGCTCGGCTTCCGCCGCGACCTGGAGAGCGTGACCGGCGAGTTCGTGGCGCAAGGATCGTGGTCGCCCGCCGACGCGGCCAGGGTCGCCGAGATGATCGGCTACGGCAACGCGGCACGGGCATACCGGCTGGACGGGGTGTACGCTAAGCGGGATTTTGACGACGCACAGCTTGTGCCGGATGCCGAGGGAACCGATGGCCAGGAAGCGTGATCAAGCTAGCAGCAACGGGAAGATGTCGCTTGACCAGCGCCTCGCCCATTACCTGGCCGGTGGCCGCAAGGAGCTGACGCCCAGGCAGGCCCGCCGGGCCGCGCACAAGGCGCACACCTCGACCGACGACGTAAGGGCCCAGGCCAGCAAGGGCTGACCAGCAAGGGCTGACCGGTCAGGTGCTGTTCACCCGGTAGGCGCGGTAGATCGTCTCCGTCGTGCTGTCGCCGTGGCTGTCGGTCACGATCGACCTGAGCGAGACGTAGGCGCCGTACGCCGGGCCAGGTACCTGCGCCAGCCAGTAGCTGCCGTGCGCGGAGACTGTGATCGTCTGCCAGGTCACGCCGTTGTTGAAGGACGCCTGCACTTGCACCGTCCGCAGCCGGTACCGCGGCGTGGGCACCGGCTGGCCGCCGCCGCGGTAGATCACGAACTTCAGGGTCGTCGTCTTGCCGCCGACGGCCTCGTTGTCGGCGTTGAGCCCCTGCGGCTCGAACCTGGTGACGGTGACCGGGGCGGCTTGCGCGTCGACGGGGTGGCCGGTGACAGGGGAGAACTTGAATCGCCAGGTCAGGTCCACGTACTGGGACAGTATCTGGGAAGGCACGCTGCCGGTGGGGTTGAACCGCAGCGCGCGCGAGTACATGGTGTACCAGCCGTTGGTCTTGACGTGCTGGGTGAAGGTGTTATTGGAGTTGCAGAAGGTGATGTTGTCGCTGCCGACCTGAGTCGCGCCGCGGTACAGGCTGACGTCGGCCTGGCCCTCGCAGTCGAACCCCAGCCCGACCACCGGGTCGCTGAACTGACTGACCGGGCTGTAGACGACGTCGTGGCCGTCGATCGCAGGGAAGTCGGGGCTCGGCCCGGCCACCGCGCTGCCGAACAGGTCGGTGTAGGAATGGCCGGCCTTGTAGCTGGCGGTCTTGAACAGGTCGCGCTGCACCTGGCCGACCGACGGCCCGAAGTCCAGGTTCGTGTTCCAGCTTCCTGGCGTGCGGAATTCGGTGTAGACGCTGGGCAGCGAGCTGACGGGCAGCGTCATCGACCCGCAGCTTTGGTAGCTCTCGATCACCGACTGGAGCGGCGTCACGTTCTCGAAGTCCCGCAGCTGGACGTGCACGGTCGCCATGGCTGACGGGCTGGCCTGGTAAACGGTCGTCTTACTCGGTATCCCGCCCAGGTGCGCGCCTGCCAGGTCGTAGATCGTGCCAGTGACTGTGTTCTGCCAGTAGGTCTGGTAGACCGTCCGCAGCACGCTCGCGGTCATCGGCTTGACGTATACGGTGCCCGCGGAGTCGACAAGGAAGCCGGTCACCGACTGGAGGCTGGAGCCGCTGCCGATGCACAGCTCGATCGTCTGGTCGCCCTGCGTGACGCCCGCCACGCTGGTGCTCGCGCTCAGCGGCACCGCGCCCTGCGCGTCGAGCGTCACCGACGTGTTGCCTGTGACGTGCACCGTCTTGGCGACCAGGGTCTGGGTGTCGCCGTCGGCGGGCCGCCAGATCGCGGCCGCGACCTCGTACGTGCCGGCCGGCACCTGCACCTTGTTACCGCCGGACAGGTAGGTCGTGCCGTTCACGCCGTCCACCGAGGCGCTGGGATTGCTCAGCGTCGCGCCGTTCCTGTCGATGGCGGTGATGGTCATCTTGAACAGGGCGTGCGGGCTTTCGGCCCGGACCGGAGCCGCGGCGGCTCCGGCCGCCCCGGCGAACCAGGTGATCGCGGCGGGCATCGCGATCGCGAGCGCCGTCGCGGAGCCCAGGACAAGCAAGCGAGCAGATCTACGCACGGCGCCACCCCAACTCAAGGCCACGTTCCCCGACAGGGCAATCCTGACTGAGTGATCCCGACTGAATAGAGTCAGAGCGCCCATGTTAGGGCTGGGCTCGCGAAATGGCCAGGTCGACTGGCCGGCTGCGCCCCCCGGCGCCTGGGCGCCGCCGGCCGCGCTGCGCCGCCCGGCCATGATGCACCGCTATACCCTGGGTTTGGTGAGGTTCCGCACCGCCGTGCCGAGAATGTCGCCGATCGGCATGAATCCCAGCTGCCGCGAATCCGTCCCGTCTGGATTATCCGCCGATACCATGAACAGCCCGTCGGGAACCACGGGTGTCCCTCCAGTCGAGGCACGCATGTCCTGGGGGACGGCATCGCCTGGCAGCGCCGCTATTCGCTTGATGATCCACAGGCCTGCCAGCGTTCTGGAACCGGCTGACCAGCGCACCTGGCCGGGTGAGAGGCTGGCAGGCGACGG
The DNA here is from genome assembly GCA_030045175.1 of Streptosporangiaceae bacterium. GTDB lineage: Bacteria > Actinomycetota > Actinomycetes > Streptosporangiales > Streptosporangiaceae > Chersky-822. The sequence continues at coordinate 3,067 of JASIBM010000424.1, forward strand.
CGGGGCGCTGGCGGGCGACCGGAGCACCACCACGGTCCCGACCCTGAGTCCGCCGCGCCTGCCGCTGCGCACGAGTACCCGGTCGCCTGACCGGAACGCGGGCAGCATGCTGCTGCCTCGGACTCGTACCACGACGAATCCCCAGCGCAGCAGCGCGAGCCCGAGCAGCATGAATGTCGCGAGGCACGAGGCGACGGTGAACCACGTGCTCACGTCAGCTCCACCCGGCCACCGATGCCGGGCATCCCGGCAGTCCTGAGCACGCGCTGTCCGGGGGGTTCCGCCTCCTCGTCATAGCCGCTGGCCTGCAGCATGAACAGCCGGTGGTATTCACCCCGCGCGGTCATCAGCTCAGCGTGGCTGCCCTGCTCCACGATGCGGCCGTCGGACAGCACGTAGATCAGGTCAGCGTCCCGAACCGAGCCCAGGCGGTGCGAGATCAGCAGGCTTGTCCTGCCTGCCCGCATCGCGCTCAGTCGCTTGTGCAGGGCATGCTCAGCCTCGGCGTCCAGTCCTGCGCTCGGCTCATCGAGGATGAGCAGGTCACGGTCGTTCCGCATGAGACCACGGGCAAGCGCGAGCCGCTGCCACTGACCGCCGGAGAGGAACACACCCGTCGCGGGATCAGCCTTGTCCTTGGCGCTGGTGAACACTCGGCTGAGCATGGTGTCGTATCCGTCCGGCAGGCGGGAGAGCACGTCGTCGACGTCGGCGCGCGCCGCCGCGTCGCGGATTCGTTCGGGGTCGCCAAGGCGGTTCAGGTCGCCCACCCCGATGTTCTCGGCGGCGGTGAGCTCGTAGGACATGTAGTCCTGGAACACCGTCCCGACCCGCTCCCGGAGCTGAGCCGGTGCCACCTCGCGGACGTCGACCCCGTCCCAGTAGACGCCGCCGCGGCAGGGGTCGTAGAACCGGCAGAGAAGCTTGACGAGAGTGCTCTTGCCCGCGCCGTTCAGGCCGATGAGCGCCACAGTCTTGCCGAACGGCATGCGCAGGCTCACGCCCTTCAGAACCCACGGGTGGCCGGGGTCGTACCGGAACCAGACATCGCGGAGCTCGATACCTTCCCGCAGCGCGGGCAGGCAGGCGGGGCGGGCGGCAAGCGGCAGATCCGGCTCTGCCGAGACGACGTCCTCGTAGTGCCCGATCTGGATGAGCTGCTGATACACGTCCGCGAACCCGGCCACCATGGTGGATACGCCCCGCTGAGCGCCCACGACGGCCATGACGAACAAGCTCACGTCGCCAATGGACAGCTCTCCCCTGGCCGCCTGCCTGACGGCCCAGATCAGCCCCGCGCCTGCCACCACGGCCGACAGGACCTCGAGCGAGCCCTGCACCCGGAGCGTGCGCACGTCGGCGGCCCGCCGCTGCCGGTTGGCGGAGCGTGTCTCGCCCAGCATCCGGCCGCGCAGGAAGTCACCCAGGCCGAACAGGCGCACCTCCTTCGCCGCTCGCCCCTCGCTCAGCAGGTTCCCGTAATGGAGTTCCCGGCGTTTCGCTGGCGTGGTCAGCCACTCGACGCCAGCGCGCCGCTGGCTCATGAAGACCTGTGCGATGAGCGCGGGGATGCTCGTCACAATGACGATGATGCTCAGCACCTGGCTGATCACGAAGAGCGCAGCGAAGAAGCCGACGGCGGTGATCGCCGACTGCACCATGTTCAGCCCCGAGTTGACCAGCAGTGACGGGGCGTTCTGGCTGGTCTGCTGGATCATCCTGATCTTGTCCTGGAACGCGGGGGACTCGAACCTGCTCAGCCCGGGGAACGCATTGATCGCCCGGTATGTCCTGTCCCGCATGACCAGATCGAGCTCGCGGCGCAGCTGCGACTCGATGTAGCGCTGCGCGTTGGGCATGATGGCCGCGGCTAGCCCGGCCGCGCCTAGCACGATGGCCAGGACGAGGATATGGCCGGTGCTCGGCTGAGTCAGCGCAAGCGCATGACCTCCCGCGTCGTGCGATCCGGGCCGCGGCGTGCCCGTGGTAGGCGGCACCAGGTCGTCGAGTATGGCGCGGGTGAGCCACGCGCTGACCGTGGGTGACAGCCCGGCGGCGATGGCGAGCACGGTCATCGACATCGCGATGGCCGGTGAGCAAGCCCATATCAGGCCGAGGACAAGCCGTACCCGCCGGGTCAGCGAGGCCGACGATCTAGCCAATGCCGCCAGGTCAGCGCGCTGAGCTGCCATCTGGGCCTCAGACCCTTTCCGCGGCTGGCAGATCCGCTACCGATATCGCGCTCGCCTCGATGTCGCCGTCCGCGCCGATGACGTAGAAGGTCGGGAAGCTCGAGACCGCGAACGCCGTGACGGTGGGCCCGCGCAGCGGCTCCACGGCGACGGGCATCGCGCCGTCAAGCTCCCGCGCGAATTCACTCGCGATGCCCCCCTGGCCGCAGATCACCGCGATCACCTGGCTGGTGTCGCGGGCTGACGATTCCGCGTATTCCTTGAGTAGCTGCGCCTGGACCCGGCACGGCGGGCACATGACCGAGAAGAAGGCGATCAGCACGCGCTGCCCGGCCACCGTGCCCAGGGAGTGCGTCTCGCCGGTGGTGGTCACCACGGAGAAGTCAGGAGCGCGGGTTCCGGCCTTAAAGCGCCAGAGCGAATTGCTCCCTGTGCGCCTGGCGTCCAGCGCGTCGCTGTAACGACGCATCTGCCGCACAAGGCCGAGGGTCAGCGCGAGGTTGAGCAAGCAGAAGATGCCGATGATTCCGATGGCTACGTACGTCATGATGAGGCCTTTCTGCTGGCCGGGTTCCTGGGAATAAGCGCGACGACATCGTCGAGGAAGATCACCAATAGCGACACCGCCAGGCCGCAGCCCACGCTCAGGGTGATGGCAGGGAGCCGGGCAGCCATCTGTCCCGCCGCCCCGGCGGCACCCAAAGCCGCTATCGCGCACAGCACCACGTCGCGCGCGACATGTCGGCCGCTGAGCGGCACCGACGACGGGCCGAAGCACTGACACGGCACGTTCGGCTCGTGCCGCGTCACGACGAACGCGCCGGCCGCGAAGGCCGCCAGCGTCGCGGCGGCGAAGGCGAGTCCTGCCGTAGCGGTCCACGGCAGCGCCAGCAGCGTGACGACCAAGACCTCAGCCACCGCTATCACCACCGCGACCGCACGGGACCACCGCGCAGGCATGACAGGCAAGCTGGCCAGCCACGACACGAAGGTGCCGAACGCCGCCCTGCCGCGCAGCTTGCTGAGCGCGGAGACCATGAACACCATGCCGATCAGGGACCGGCAGGCCAGCGCAAGGTAGAACACGGGTACTCCCCTCCCGACGTCGTCCGTGCCGGCCGCCCTTGGCGCGCCCGCCGACGAGTGCGCCAAGGCGCCCGGCGGGAGTCGCCGCCGCGCGAGCCGGTCAGCGATCAGCTAATGCAGTAGGAGCAGAACTCCACGATGCACCTGGTGGGGAAGCAGCAGAAGTAGCACACGAAGTCAGCGCTGCACGGGCCGTAGCCGCATACCAACGCATCGGCCGTCACGGCCGGTGTCATTCTGGGGATGAGAGTCGCCACCCTCTCGGAAAGCGCGGTCGAGCCTTTCATGAAGCCTCCTTTGCGAACGGTCTTGGCGGACGGATCCACGCTCGCGCGTCACGCTCCCGACTCGCTACCCGTCCCGCTACCGTTCGCCCGCACCGGGCGTGCGCGCGGCGGCCCGGCCATGCGAGGCTCCGCCCATGCGACTCACGCAAGCCCCTGACGCCCCGAACCTCGCACCGGTCTTCATCCTGAGCGCGAGCCGGTCTGGTTCCACGCTGCTGCGGTTCATCTTGGACAGCCATCCAGATTTCGCGTGCCCGCCCGAGACCGGCGTCTCTGGCGCGTGCGCCATGTTCGCCCGCTTGTGGGGCACGCTGGAACACGGAGGATCCGGCGAGCGCTGGATGCCAGGCGACGAGGTCGTGCTGTCGGCCGCCGCCGCGGCGGCGATACGCACGGCGGTCGACCAGGCTTTCTCTGGCTACCTGCACAGGACTGCCAAGGTCAGGTGGTGTGACAAGTCACTGGAGGCTTACGAGTTCGCCGACATCGTCAGGCAGGTCTACCCTGAGGCGAAGTTCATCCTGCTCACCAGGCACGTCATGGATGTGGTCGCCTCGGGCGTCGAGTCCTGCCCATGGGGACTGCACCGTTTCGGGTTCGATCCCTTCGTCACCCAGTACCCGGGCAACAGCGTTTCCGCGATCGGCGCTTACTGGCTTACCTGCGTGCACGCGAGCCTGGATTTCGCCGAGAAGCACCCCGCCGCCTGCCACCAGGTGCGCTACGAGGATCTCGTCACCGCGCCCGATGAGATCATCTCGGCGATCTTCAGCTTCCTCGGCGTTGACCAGGTGCCGGGGATCGCGGAAGCATGCTTTTCTACTCCCCACGATCAAGATGGGCCAGGTGACGAGAAGATCTGGTTCACCAGCGGCATCAAAGCCGACTCCATGGGGCGCGGGGTCGTCGTGCCGGCGGCGGCGCTGGTGCCGCCGCTCAGGAAGCCCATCAACGACGTGCTTGCCAGGCTCGGCTACCGGATCGTCGACGAGAAGTGGAACGCGGCCATCGGCCGGGTGGATCCCAGGGCCGGTCAATCGCCGTCATCGGCCCGCGGCGATGACGTCAACGGGCTCGGTACTGCCATGAGCGCCATCAGGTCACAGATCGAGTCCCGGCGGCCCGCGGAGCTCGCCGATATCGCCTTCCGCTGGCCCACGGTGGCGGGCACTACCGTCGGGATCATCGTCGAGGCGGCCAGCGGGCAGTACGAGGAGTTCCGATGGCAGTTCCCCGGCGCTACGCCGGAGGACGAGGAGCACCAGGACATACCGAGGTTCATAGCCGGCCCGGATGCCTGGATGTCGGTGCTTGAGGGGCGGTCGAACCTGGTGTCCGAGATCACCGGTAGCCGTCTGCGGTGCATCAACCCCAAGAATCCCGAGCGGCTCAGGTCTGACGAGATTCACGCGATCGGGGCCCTGCTCGGGGTGGCCCGCATGCCGGTAGCCCGACGCGAACCGGTCCACCCGTAAGCCCGCCGGGCCGGGCTGCTTCGCGCCCCCGCCCTGGCCGCCTCCGCTCAACCAAGGCGCGGCTGTTGCCGTTCGGCCGCGGTGTCAAATGGCGCGGCGCGCGGCTGCCCTTGCAGGCTGCTGTCGGCGACCAGAATGCGCTGATGCAACTGGCGAAGCTCGGGACCTGGCTCCAGGCCGAGTTCGGCCACCATGAGCCGGTGCCCGTCGCGGTAGAGCTTCAGCGCGTCGGCTCGGCACCCCAGCCGGTAAAGGGCCAGCATCATCAGCCCGCGCAGCCTCTCCCTGCACGGGTGCGTGACGAGGCCCGCTGACAATTCCGCCGCCACCACCTCAGGCCGCCCGAGGGAGAGGTCCGCCTCCGCCTTAGCCTCGACCGCTAGCAGGCGGAGTTCTTCCAGCGCCGCGGCCGCGGCCCGGATAACCAGCGAGCTGACATCGGCGAATGCCGGTCCCCGCCACAATGCGAGCGCACTGGCGAATGCCTCGGAGGCCGTGTCCGGCTGCCCGGATCCGCCCGCCGACCGGGCCCTGGTGGTGAGGCTCTCGAACTCCGCGAGGTCAAGCTCTGCGCCTTGACAGGAAAGGACGTACCCAGGCGCCGTGGTCACCAGCGGGCCGCGGGGATGCGTCGTTGGCTGCCCGAACGCCTGGCGTAGCGCGGACACGTAGGCATGGATCTTGGCGCGGGCCGTCACCGGCGGGCTGGTGTCCCACAGCGCGTCCACCAGGCGATCCACGGGCACCACTTTGTCGTGGTCGAGAGCGAGCGCCGCCAGCAGCGCTCGCTGGCGCTGCCCGGCCAGCCGGATCAGCCGGCCGTCCAGTTCGGCTTCGACAGGTCCAAGCACCCTGACTCGCATGTGATCCTCCGTGCCAGACCGACGAGTCGTAGCCCATTGCGGCGCTATGTCTACTCTGCGCCGACGGCCACCGTTGTCATCGTGGTTGCGACCAAACGACCACCAGAAGACGACCACCGGACCAATGGCTTCCCGGCAAGCGCCATTGTGCGCGTATTGGTAAGCGTGTGGTCGTCGCCCGCCGATACAGTGGTCGCAGTCGGTCGCTGGGAGCGAGCGTGGTATCGGCGGATGGCGTCGGCGGCCTGGGCGTGACGTTGCGTCGGCTGCGCCGCGAGCGTGGCCTGTCTCAGCGAGATCTGCTGCGGCCGTTGGGCCTGGCCTCGCATAGCGTGATCGTGGACTGGGAGGCCGGGCGCCGGATCCCGCCCCTGGACGTCCTCTGGGCTTATGAACGCCACTTCGGGTTGCCGCCGGGCGAGTTGCTGGCGTTGCGCGAGCAGGCCCTCGCCGAGCGCGCCGCAGCGGGGGCCGATCGCTTGGGCCCGGTGTCGGCGGTGCCGCAGGTGCGGTATTCGCTGCCAGCGGACACGGCGGCGTTCACCGGCCGGGACGATGAGCTGGACCGGATCACTGCTGCGCTGGCGGGGGCTGGCGGCGTGGTGGCGGTCTGTGCGATCGATGGGATGCCCGGGGTGGGCAAGACCGCGCTCGCGGTCCACGTAGCACATGTGCTGGCGGAGGAGTTCCGGGACCGGCAGCTGTTCATCGACCTGCACGCCCACACCCCCGGCCATGGCCCGGTCGCGGCTGAGGATGCGCTGGCCGGGCTGCTGGCCGCGACCGGGGTGGATCCGAGGTTCCTGCCCGGTGATCTTGCCGGCCGGGCGGCGCTGTGGCGGGACAAGATGGCCACGCAGCGGGCGGTGCTTGTGCTGGACAACGCGGCGGGCAGCGGTCAGGTGGCTCCGCTGCTGCCCGGAGGCGGCGGTCACCTGGTGCTGGTGACCAGCCGCCGGCACCTGGGCGACTTGCCCGGCGCGGTAATCCCCGTGCTGCTTGATGTCCTGACGCCATCGGCGGCGGCGGACATGTTCGCCCGGCTGGCTCCCCGGGCCGCTGGGGACCGCGACGGGGTCACGGAGGTCGTGACTCTGGCCGGGTGCTTGCCGCTGGCGATCTCGCTGCTGGCCCGTGTGTTCGTCCGGCACCCGTCGTGGACACTGGCGAACCTGGCGGCCGAGACGCGGGCCGGGGTGCTGGCCATCGCGGCGGAGAACGACAGCGTCGCGGCCGCTTTCGAGGTGTCCTACCGGCACCTGGACCCAGATCAGCGGCGGCTGTTCCGGCTGCTTGGCGTGCATCCTGGCACGACTATCGACGGTCACGCGGCGGCGGCGCTTGCCGGGATCCGGCGCGAGGAAGTGGCCGGGCAGCTCGATGGGCTGCACCAGGAGGGGCTCGTGATTGAGGCCGGGTACCGCTGGTACGGGATGCATGACCTGCTCCGCCGATACGCCCGCGACCTCGCCGCGGCCGACGAGCTCGCGGAGAGCGAGCAGGCGCTGGGCCGACTGCTGGACTACTACCAGCACGCCGCCGTCCTGGCCGACAGGCGCCTGGCTAGCCAGGCCCGGCCTGGCCCTGCCCCGGCCACCCCGGCAGAGTTCGAGATCCCGCGAATTGAAGACGCCGACGAGGCGCTGGCCTGGGCCCGCGCGAATCGCGCGAACCTGCTCGCCAGCCTGGACCTGGCCGCCCGCACTGGCCAGCACGCCCGGGTGATTGGCCTGACCGCTGGACTGGCTGCTCTGCTCAGGCATGATGGCCCCTGGGCCGAAGCGGCCGCCCGTCACGCCGCCGCTGCCGGAGCCGCGCGCCATCTTGGTGATCGGCTCGGCGAGGCGAACGCCCTGCACAACCTCGGGAACGCCCGGCAGATGACGGGTGACTACCCGGGCTCGGCCCAGGTTCTAGAGCAGGCCCTGGGCATCTACCGTGACCTCGGTGACCGGCTTGGCGAGGCCAACGCCTTCACTAACCTCGGGGTCGCGCGGCGGCTGACCAGTGACTACCCGGGCGCGGCCAGGCTATTGGAGCAGGCCCTGGGCATCTACCGTGACCTCGGTGACCGGCTCGGCGAAGCGATCGCCCTGCACACCCTCGGGACCGTGCGGCAGATGACGGGTGATTACGCGGGTATGGCCCAGGTTCTGGAGCAGGCACTGGGCATCTTCCGCGACATCGGCAACCGGCTTGGCGAGGCCAACGGCCTCTATAACCTCGGGGTCGCGCGGCGGCTGACCGGTGACTACCCGGGCGCGGCCAGGCTATTGGAGCAGGCCCTGGGCATCTACCGCGACATCGGCAACCGGCTCGGCGAGGCGAACGGCATCCATGAACTCGGGACCGTGCGGTACCTGACCGGTGACTACCCGGGCGCGGCCAGGCTATTGGAGCAGGCCCTGGGCATCTACCGTGACATCGGCATCCGGCATCCAGAGGCAAACGCTCTGAACACCCTCGGGAGCGTGCGGCTGCTGACAGGTGACTACCCGGGTGCGGCCCAGGCCCTAACGCAGGCCCTGGGCATCTACCGCGACCTCGGCAACCAGCAGGGTCAAGCCGAGTCGCTCAATGAGCAAGGAAGGCTGCACCGGGCTCTTGGTGACCTCGCCCTCGCTCAGGAATGCCACCAGGAGGCCCTGAACCTGGCCCGCCTGATCGGCAGCGCCAATGACGAGGCCTGGGCGCTGGTCGGCCTGGGCCGCTGCGCCATCGCCGCCGGCCACGCCGCCCAGGCCGAGATCCCGCTGCGGCAGGCGTACGAGATATTCCAGCGGATCGGCGCCGCCGAGGCCGGGAATGTCCTAGCCGAACTGGACGCCCTGACCCGCCCAGAATCCACGAGATGAGCTGGGCATCGCGTCCGCGTCAACCGCGCGGCTAATCGGAATCCAGGCCGTGCTCGATGGCGTACCTGACTAGGTCGACGCGGTTGTGCAGGTGCAGCTTGTTCAGCGTGTTCTGCACGTGGTTCTGCACGGTCCGGTGCGACAACACCAGGCGCTCGGCGATCTGCCGGTAGGACAGGCCGGTGCCGACCATGCGCAAGATCTCGACCTCCCGGTCGGTGAGGCCGGGCGCGTCGGAGGCCGGGTTCGCGGCTAGCCGGCGGAACTCCCCGAGCACCAGGCCGGCCAGGCCGGGGGAGAACACGGCGTCGCCGTCGGCCGTCCGCCGTACCGCGTCGAGCAACTCGGCCCGGCTCGCCGACTTGACGATGTAACCGGCGGCTCCGGCCTTGACGGCGTCGAGCACGTCCTGATGCTCGCCGCTAGCGGACAAGATGAGCACCCGGACACCCGAGTGGGCGGCGACCAGGCCGCGCGTCAGCTCGACGCCGGACAGGTCTGGCAGTTGCAGGTCGAGCACGACAACGTCGGGTCGCACCGAGCCCGCGATGCGCAGCGCCTTGGCGCCCTCGCCGATGGTCGCGACGACGTCGAAGCCCGCCTCGGCTAGGTCCCGGCCCACGGCCTCACGCCACATCGGATGGTCATCCACGACCATGACCCGCACGGCCGGGGCCTTGGCTGGGGCGCTGGCACCTTGATCGTCCGCACCTGGGGCGGCTGCGGTCGCTGGCGGCGTGGGCACAGCGACACCTTAAGCCGAGCGTGCGGGTGGGCGGAAGCGCCGTACTCGCCGCTACCGCGTGATCGGCTTGCAGAAGATGCAGCACACCTCGCTGGCATGCAACCGCTGCTCAAGCTCGGATTTGACGGCCGGGGAGTGTCCCTGCGGCGCGGCGATGTTCAGCACGAGGTCGTTCGGTTCCCAGTGCCGCTCGCGCAGCACGTCCAGGCCGTCGAGATCGAGGTGCTGCCGGTCGCCGTCGGGGATGATCACCATGTACTCGGCCTGCTGGTAGCCGTTCTTGAGGTAGAAATGCTCGACGTAGCCGCCGCCTGAGCCGAGATTGACATTGCGGTACCCGGCGTCCGCGGCGGCCTGCTCGAACCGGGCGAGCAGAAGCGACCCGAAGCCATGAGCCGTGTGCGCGTCATCCACGGTGATGCCTTCGAGCGTGGCGCCGTCCTCGCCATCGGGGTGGCCGAACGCCACTCCCGCGAGGGTGCCGTCGATGGTCAGCGCGATCGCCAGCTCGGGGTGGGCAGCGAAGTCGGCCAGCAGGGCGTCCGCACCGGACTGGCCGAGGAACTCTGCCGCCAGCTCCGCTGCGGCCGCTAGCTGCCCTGGCGTCACGCGGGAGCAACCAGCGGCCGTCACGCCGCCAGCGTACGCCACAGGCCGGCCTCCCCCGGGGAGACTGGCCGAGTGGTGACCGCACCCTGCCTGCGGCGACGGCAGCACCAACTCGCGTGTCACGGAAGCGGTGAGCTGTGCATAACCGCTGGTTATCCACAGGTTATAGAACACGGGATCTAATTGTCAGCGCGCCTCGATACTATGAGCGGGAACAGGACCACGCGCACGCATCCCGCTGGAGGCACCCGATGCCGG
>JASIBM010000425.1 GCA_030045175.1 Streptosporangiaceae bacterium
GCTGGTCAGGCCGGCAAACAGGTCCGCCATATGACGGCGCTCGGCCACGACCATCTCATGGACCATCATGACTTCCATGCTAAGAGCGGCCCAGGTCAGAGCACCTTGCCGTGTGCCCGCCCTGGCCGGCCTCCGCGCACAAGGCACCCGCGGCTGCTGGCCGACGGCTACGACGACCAGGCCCTGCCACCGGACCGCCACGCCAGCATCATCGATACCCGCGGCATCCCCAGCTGCCGGCAGGAGCCTACAGCGCCGGCCCGCAGGCTCACCCATCACGGGGATGCAACATGCTGGATACGGACCCCGCGTCGATACAATGCCGGACCGCCGAATATTTATCGCCATCGCCTTCGATGAGCGGCGGATGTCGCCGCGCGTATTGACCATTCGGTACCGCATCAAGGATCCCGCCAGCCTGCGATAACCGCGCCATAACGAGTCCCCACTGGGTGCGCGCCGCCGGGAAGGCGGCGATCACGGGAGAGCTACCGGTCCTCAGGGCTAGGTCGCCCGTCCCTGCCGAATCGGTTAGGCAGATAGAGATCGGCTCAGCCGCTGACCAACCCGGTGGCCGTGTCAAGGGCTGGTGATCGTCAGGTAGGGGCTGGCGGATTCCGCGAATGAGAGGACCATAACCGGCGCGATAGTGAACGACAAGGCCGGAAACGGTTATTGGCGGTTCCCTGTCGGCAGATGAGGACTGGCGTACTGATCTCCCCATTCGGGCGTGGCGGCGGAATCACCTGGAGACCAAGATCGCCGATCATATCGGGGGGTTATGCCCGCTGCGGCGGCCTGAAATGCAGCCTTGACAACGCGCCAGATGGGTGCGCGCGGCCGGAGCAAGAACAATCCCGCCACCGTGCGGGGCACCCGAAGTGACCGCGCCGCGAACCGAGTTCCCGCTGGCAAGGGCCCCGGTTACGCTGACCGTCAGCCAGGTCTGCGCGAAGCTCAGTGCCCTCAAGCCGGATAGCCGATAACATCCTGGGCAAAAGGGAGGTGGATGGCCAGGATGCCACAGGAGCATGCCGATCAGGTGCGCGCCGCGTTGCAGGCGATCGTCCAGGATCCCGAGTACGGAGCCGCCGCCCTTTCCAGCCCGCGATTGATATCCAACCTGCTGCGTGATTACCTGCCTGAGGCGCCACTGGAAAAGAACCTGTTGATCGCCGCCGCCGAGGAAGGCGTAGCCGACCAGCTTCGCGACAACGCCGTCCCTGGTGCCGACATCAGCGTCGTGATGCGGTCGATCGAGACGTCATTTCGCAATCGGCGGGGCCTGACCGAGGACGCGAGCAGCTGGGTAGTCGGGGAACTGTCCATCGCCCTCGGCCTGAGCTCAGGCGAAGATGCCACGACCAGGGCAGATCCCGAAGGGATAGTCAGCCCACCTGCTGGCACGGTCACCGCATCCGCCGGCGCCGCCATGCCCCTGCTGAGCCCAGCTGAGGGCGGCGCCGTGGCAGCTCCGGCCGTCGGGGCAACCGTGCCCCGGCCAACGCCAGCCAGTGCCACGAGCGCCAGGAGTTCGCCTGGAATGGTCGGCGACCCAAGCCGGCGGCTGCTAGTCGTGGTGCTCGGGATGCTCGGGGTGCTGTTCCTTGTCCTGGGCATGACCTACTTCGCCGACCCCGGCGCGCTGCCGCTCGTTTTCTTCGGGCCCCATGAGGCCATCAGGAGACCGCGCCTTGCCCGCGGTACCGTCGCGCTCATCGCTGGCGTGCTGGCCCTAGCCGGCGCCTGGCAGGCAAGCCGCTCCAGGTTCAGCCTGGCTAACGCGTCAAGCCGGCGGCTGCTTGTCGTGGTTTTCGGGGTGCTCGGCCTGCTGTTCCTGGTCCTGGGCGTGATCTACTTCGCTGATCCAGGCGCGCTGCCGCTCGTCTTCTTCAGGCCGCATGAGGCCATCAGGAAACCGCACCCGATCCGTGGCGGCGTCGCGCTCGGCGTGGGCGTGCTGGCGCTGGCTGGCAGCGCCTGGCTGACGCTCCGATCCAAGAAGGTCAAGAAGATGATGTCATGACCGATGCCACGCCGCGCTCGCGGTCGATGGGACAAAACGCTAGTGGTGACGGCGGCTCGCCTGTGTCCCTCGCGCGCCGCCAGATCGGGCAGGTCCAAGGCATCGGGGTGGGCGAGTAGCTTGGTCCGGTCAGCCTGTTGGACGGGGACGACCTGCGGAACACATCGCGCGCGCTGATTTCGGCGGGCGCGGCTGCGCAGATCAGGAAGGACGTCATCCCTCAGCTTCCCCGCCCAGCAATCGTCGCACCACAGGGCAGATCCCCACGGTCATCGGCGCGCCCGCCACGGCCCGCCACGAGTTCTGGTGCGACCCGCCCGAACGGCGCGATCAGGCTATGCCGATCAACCCGTTCTGTGCACCCTGGCAGGAGTGACCGACTCCGAGAGTGGTGCGCCAGATCGAGCCGTACGCGTGCGAGAACGTCGGGCGATTGGCTGCTCGTCCGGCGAGCGCTATCGTCATGGCGGTGATTGATCAGAGCGCTCAACGCGGCCAGGCGCGCTGAGCTGTCGGCAGGCCTTGCAGTCAAGTGGGGTGCGATGCGGCACATCAGCTTGGCCGTCTTCATGACCGAGA
>JASIBM010000426.1 GCA_030045175.1 Streptosporangiaceae bacterium
TGCGCTACAGATTCCCTGCTCCGGATCATCAGAAAGCACCAGAACCCGTGGCCACGAATCCGTTCGAAGACGAAGATGGCCGTTATCTCGCGCTGATCAACGACGAGGGGCAGTACTCACTCTGGCCAGCGTTCGGGGACGTTTCTGACGGCTGGACTGGGCCAATGCCACTTAGGCTATCTCGATCATGCTCGCGACCTGGGTGCTCACGCCTTAGCTCGGTCCCGCCGGCAACGCCCCGGCCCCTGTCAGCGGCCATCGGGAATTCCGGCGTCCGCTAGCCGCCGCCGCGGCCAGCCGACGCGACCGGAGCCAGCCGACGCCACCGGAGCCAGCCGGCGTCACGGCACAGTCCCGCAGGCCACGCCCGGTTCATCGCCATCGCCCCTTTCGTCCCGTCTGCAGCGCCCCCGCCCGTATGGTCAATGTGCCATCCACCCGGCCGGACCGGACCGATCCGCCATTCATCCGGTCAGAACGATCATGGTTTGTGACGTGAGGTGATCAAGTGACCCATGGGACGAGATCTCGTCCGGCCAGGGCCGCCGCGAGGCCGGCAGCCGCGGAGCCGGTGGCCGAGCGGCATGGCGCAACCCGGATCGCGACCCTCAACCCTTGCCAATTCTCAGTCGTCCCTCCCGTCACGCTGCGGCGTTCGAACTGCTGCCCTGATACTCCTGCGTGGCGTCGCCATGTGGTGGCTGCGGCTGCTAGCTGACAGGCCTCCTCGATCTTGGTCTGGCGGCTGGCCGCCAATATTCGGGAGCCGTGGAAGGCGTGGGCGTCGCGGCCGCGAGCGGTTTTGACCTGGAGTCGCCTGGCGAGGCCAGGCAGCAGACGCTGAGCGCACCGCGGGTGGCTACTACATCACAACGCCGCCCAGGCGTTAGCCGACCGCCTTCAGTTTCCTGGCGAAGCCGACGACCGTGGCGGGTGGCTCGTCGTAAGAGCTCACTACGTAATAGTCCCGCCCCTTCGTCCAGACGAGGAACCGCTCGATGGCCAGGTGGCTGCACGGCGGATTGTCGAAGAGGCGGCAGACCCCGAGCAGCGTAGCCTTGGCCCCGTCAACGTGGTAGGTCCCCAGCTTGACCGAAGGGGGAAGATTGCCCGCGCAGCCGTCGTTGTGCAGGACCTGCATGATGCCGAGGTTGGGCTTGGCGTGGGCTGACTTGTAAGTGGCAAGGACCCAGGTCGAGTGGAGCTGGGGACATGAGCTCACTTCGATCTTCCCGCTGATCGGGAGGCCATACGTGTCAGCGGGCTTCAGCAGCGCGAAGCCGGCCGCGCGCTGGGCCGCGGGCCAGGTGGCGTAGCCTTTGGTTCCCGCCGGGGCCTGGTTCGCCGCGACGGCGCTTGCGGGTGCCGCAGCGACACACAGTGCCGCGATGGCGGCACTGCCCGTGATCACGTTCCTGGTTCGCCGCACCGGGCTCTTAGCCGAGATTCGCCCAGTCCGAACGGCGTTGGCTTTCCGCAGGCGCATCACAGGATTCCCCCCTTGACCTAGCGACCGGATGTAACTCGCAATGTACTACTACCTGGGACATGTTACCGACAGTCGGGCAATTTGCAAAGTGCCCCAGGGAATGATCCTTGCGGGCACCCGACGGCCAATGCCAGTCCGGTTACCCGGGCGGCTGGAAAGGGTCCTGCAGGACGCAGTGGCAGCCGCGGGCGGCAGGACGCGCGATGGGGGCGCGACTGACCCGGCGGGCGGCCATGAGTGCCACCGGGTGCTCGTCGGCGGAGAGCAGGATCCGGCGGCACTCATGCACACGAGGCCTATGTAGCCGTTCGCTCCGGTGGAAAGCGCGCGGATAACAGGTCAGCCGCAGTCGAAATCACTGCTGCCCTTTATGTTCGTGGCATACAGGGCTGTGCCGCCGGTGCAGTCATACGTAACGACGCCCTCGCCGGAGGCCACTTCCTCCCAGGTACCGCTTACGTACTTAGAAATGCTGACTGGGAGCGGCAGAGTGTATGTGCAGCCGGCCCAGTAATAGTACTCTTGGGCATAGGCTTCCGGTGGTGACGTGAGCGCGCCGTAGTTCGAGTAAAGAATGGCGCTACCCGTGCAGTCTGGCGGGATCGCGAAGGCGGACGGGGCGGTCATGGCCGTGCCTACGGCCGTGCTGCCCAGGATTATGGCGACGGCGGCAATCCGGGTTAATATACGCGACCTCATGACTGACCTCCTTAGAATAACGAGACGGGCCGGCGTCTAAAACTATTCTTACTACGGGCGGTGTCGCCTGTCGATAGGCGGGTTCCCGTGAGCCGCGAGCCGGCGGGCTCGGGCCAGTTCGTCAGGCGCCGTCAGTTCGTCAGGTGCCGTCAGATGAAGTCGGCGAACTCGGCGAGGAGGGCGGACTTGGACCTGGCGCCGATCACCTGGCGGACGACCTGGCCACCGGAGAACAGGCTGATCGTAGGGACATGCAGGACTCCGTACGCCCGCACGATCTCCGGATTCTCGTCGGTGTTGACCTTCACCACGTCAACCTGGCCGGCCTGATCTGAGGCGATCGCCTCCACCACCGGAGCGACCTGGCGGCACGGGCCGCACCACGGCGCCCAGTACTCCACGATGACCGGCCGCGTGCTGGACAGGACATCGGCACGGAAGCTCGCGTCGGTCACGTCCCTGATCTGGCTCATGGGCTTGCGTTCCTCTCCGTGCCTGTCCCGTGCGTGGTGCCTGTCCCGTGCGTGCCATGCGCGCCCAGGTGGAGCGCGACGCAGTCGTCCGTGTCGCCGTGCGCGCAGACCTGGATCAGCCGGTGCAGCCGGCACTGCTGAGCGGTGAGCTTGGCGATCTGCGTGCTGAGCGCGCCGAGCTTGGCCTGCGCCGCCCTCGTGATCTCGTCGGTCGAGCGCGCCTGCGCCGGGCCGAGCAGGTCATTGATCTCGCCGAGGGTGAATCCGAGCACTTGCGCGCGCCTGATGAACGCGAGGCGCCACTGGTCAGCCTGGGAGTACTCGCGAAACCCCGAGGCGGCGCGCTCTGGCTGCGAGAGGAGGCCCTTGCGCTGATAGAACCGCACCGTCTCGACGCTGACGCCCTCGGACGCAGCGAACTTCCCGATCGTCAGCCCTGCCATGGTCACGAACGTAACAGCCGTACCGGGGTACGGAGTCAAGTCGCCGTCCCCGGCCGGGATCACCGTCGTCGTCGGCGACCGGGCAGCCGCGATAACCTGACCTGGCCGGCGGCCTCTGCTGACTGCTGACTGCTGACTGCCGACTGCCGACTGCTGCCCTGATGCCGGCGAGGAGCGCGGACATGACCGATCTCGCGGGACGCACCTTTCTGGTGACCGGGGCCAATGCCGGGATCGGCTACGCCACGGCGACCGAGCTGGCCCGCCGTGGCGGGCGAGTGCACATCGCCTGCCGGTCGCGCAGCAAGGGCGAGGCTGCCGCGGCGGCAATTGCCGCCGCAGCAGGCACCGATCAGGTTCTGTTCCTGCACCTGGACCTGGCCAGCCTCGCCAGCGTCCGGCAGGCCGCCGCAGAATTCATCGCGCTGGACGAACCGCTGCACGTGCTGGTCAACAACGCCGGGGTCGCCGGGCAGCGGGGCCTGACCGCCGACGGCTTCGAGATCCATTTCGGCGTCAATCACCTTGGGCACTTCGCGCTGACGACGATCCTGCTTCCGCTGCTGCGTGACAGCGGCCCGGCGCGGATCGTGAACGTCGCCTCCGATGCGCATTACCAGGCCAAGGGCATCAAGTTCGATGCCTTGCGTTATAAAACAAAAGGCATCACCGGGTTTAACGAGTACGCGGTCTCGAAGCTAGCCAACGTGCTGTTCACGCAGGAACTGGCGCGGCGGCTGGATCCGGCCGAGGTGACCGTGTCTGCGCTGCACCCGGGCGTCGTCGCGTCGCAGATCTGGCGGCGGGTGCCGTGGCCGGCCCGGCAGATCATGACGCGGAACATGCTGACCATCGAGGCGGGAGCGCGGACGTCGCTGCACTGCGCGACCTCGCCGGAGGTCGCGGGCGAGTCCGGGAAGTACTTCGACAAGTGCAAGGTCACCGAGCCGAGCGCCGTCGCGACGCCTGAGCTCGCCGCCAGGCTGTGGGAGCACAGCGAGAAATGGACCGCCGCGCAAGCCGCTGAACCCGGCCACGCCGCCTGATCGGATCGGCGCAGCCGTGAACACGCCGGCGGCGGCCTTCGAGATCGGCGTCGGTCTGACGCGCACGGCTGTGATCGGTAAAGCTAATCCATGAAAAATCCTGATTCGCGATTAATCGAATATCTTGACGCGAACGTCAGCTCGTGAGAGTATTTGCGGGTCAGAATGGTTATCTTGGGCATTCCTGCCGTGTGGGGGGCTTATGGCCAGCGAAAGCGTAGTGCTGCCGGCTGCCGTCAATCGGCGGGACTTCCTCAGGGGTGCTGCCGGTTCGGCCGGGATCGCGGTGACTGCTCCGTGGGCGCTCCGAGGCTCCCGGCCGGCGACCCGCGCGGCGGCAGCGCCTGCCGTCAGGATTGGTTGCCTGGGCCCGTTCAGCGGCGTGCTGGCACCGTACTACGGCCCGGCCGCCGCTTACGTGTCCGGCAGCCTGCATTCGTATTTCCGCAAGCACGGCATCGTCATCGCCGGGCGCAGGCACGACGTTGATGTCACGGCCGAGGACACCCAGGGCTCGCTGGTCACGGCGCAGGAGGAAGCCTCGCTCATGATCAGGGACGGCGTCGACCTGATCTTGGTGCAGGACGCGCCGGACATCGTCACGATCGTGGCGCAGGCGTGCAGGCGATCGGGCGTGCCCTGCATCTCCACGGGTGTTCCGTGGGAGGTGTGGTTCGAGAGTCTCGGCGGGAAGCTGCGCGGCACTCGCGCGGAGTCCACGTCATGGAAGTGGGCCTACCACTTCTTCTGGGCGTTCGCCGATCTGGAGGCCGTCTACGCCGACCTGTGGGGCTCCCTGGCCACGGACAACAAGGTAGCCGGGCTCTGGCCGGAGGATGTCTTCGGCGACGCGCTCGCCAGCGGCAAGACCGCAGTCCCTGCGGTGCTCGGGAAGCTCGGATACCAGTTCACTCCCGCCCGCTACCAGGATGGAGACCCAGACATTGGCTCATTCGTCACCACATTCCAGGACGCGAACGCGCAGATCCTGACCGGCATTCCGGGCATTCTTGACTTCTCCACCTTCTGGACAGTGGCTCAGGCCAATAGCTACCAGCCGACGATCGCCACCATCTCTGGCCAGGCCGCATTCCCAGCCGCCGTGGACTATGTCGGCGCGACCGCCGCGGGCATCTCGTGCGAGGTCTGGTGGTCGCCGACGTTCCCGTACCGCAGCTCGATCACCGGCCAGAGCGCCGCTGAGCTCGCCCGCGCGTACACGTCGGCCATGAAGCTCCAGTGGTCGCAGGCAGTGGGCTCCACCCACGCCATGTTCGAGGTCGCGAGGGCCGCGCTGATCAAGGCGGGCTCGCCGTCGCGCGCGGATGTCAACGATGCCCTGTCCGGGCTGACCGTCAAGACCATCGCCGGACCGCTCAGCTGGAGGACGGGCCCGGTCAAGAACGTAGCCGCCACGCCGCTGCTCGGCGGGCAGTGGCAGCAGGGCACGACCTACCCGCTCGAACTCGTCATCGTCGCCAACAAGCAGGACCCGAAGATCCCGCTGGGCGGGAGCCTGGAGCCCATGAGCTACGGCTGACCATCGTGGCGGGCCTGACCGCGCGCGACGACTTTACCCCCGGACGCCTGTTCTGGCTGATGGCTGTGCAGGTTAGGCCAATGATCCGCGAATAGCCAGCTCTGCTCAGGGCGTGGGCGCACCGGGGCTATCCTCGACGGACCGAAGCGCAGAGGAAGAGTGCCGAGATGACAGAGCAGCCCGTGGGATCGCAGGACCGCGACATCCAGCTGGCGTCGGGACGGCTTCGGGTGCGGCTGTGGGGCGCCGCGGATGCTCCTGCGGTGGTGTGCGTGCCCGGCCTGTCGGCGAACCTGTGCGGCTTCGATCGTCTCGCCGAGCGGCTCGCGGGCGACACGGCGCAATTCGTGGTGGCCGACCTGCGCGGCCGCGGCCGCAGCGAGGTATCCGGCGCCGGCACCTACGGCTGGCGTAGCCACGCGCGCGACGTGCTCGGCATCGCCGACGCCGTCGGTGCGCCGTCGTTCGCGATCATCGGCCAGTCCAGCGGCGCGGCCATCGCCATGACCTGCGCGCAACTCGACCCGTCGCGGGTCGAGCGGCTCGTGCTCGTCGACCTGGCGGGGAGTCCGGACGAGCGGTCGGTGGTGCCCGTGGTCGCGTCGGTGAGCCGGCTCGGCACGGTGTACCCGTCGGCGCAGGCGGCCATCGCGCTGATCAAGCAGGCTGGCCTCATTCCCCAGTGGGACGAGTACTGGGATCGCTACTTCCTTTACGAGCTGCGTGAGGTCAGCGGCGGAGTGACGTCGAGCAGCGACCGCGGCGCGGTGCTCGAAGATCTCGGGTACGGCGCGGCGATGTACTGGTCAGAGCCGGAACGGCCGATCCACGCGCTGTGGCACGCGATCACCATGCCGGCGCTGGTGCTGCGGGCCCGGCAGGAGATCATGCCGGGATTCGGGTCCATCCTGCCCGCCGCGGAGGCGGCGCGGTTCGCGGCGGCCGTGCCATCGGCGCGCGTGGTGGAGATCGACGCGAATCACTACACGATCACCACGCACGACGACTCCATCGCCGCCGTCGGCGCGTTCCTGGACGCGGGCTGACGCCCCGGGCGGCTACGAGCGTCCAGCGGCTCGTCGTCTGCGGCGCGGCAGCGAGCGACCCGGTGCGGGCGGCCTCGCCCGGGTCATGTCGCCGGGCGGCGACTGGGCGCTCACATCGAACGGGGGATTCTGGTCGGCCTGGGACTGCGCCCAGTGCAGGTCCGGCATCCTGACCAGGCCGAGCCGGATCATCGTGTTGGGCAGTGTTTCCGTGGCGGTGACAGGGGGCTCGGCGTAGTACTGGCCATCAGCCATCTTGAGCGCCAGCAAAGCGAAGGTCCGGCGCTCTATTCTCGAGAATACATTCGGATCCCACCCGCTGGCCGGCGCGGAATCGCCGTCAGGGCCGACCGGCAAGACGATCGTGAGCTGCACGTGGGCCATGTTGCCATCCCGGACAACGGCCCTGGCATACCACACGTTCCAGTCGCCGCCATTGAAGGCATGCGGAAACTCATGCTGTATCGCCTCGCGCAGTGAGCTGAGCACCGCCACGGTCGCGCCCGGCCGGTCGGGGGTGCGCATGTGAACCCGCAGCACGGGAGATGACAGCACGGCGCCGAGCTCGCTTCGGCTTTGCCACCTGTCGAAGAAGATGGCCGGACGCAGTCGCGGATCGTCGCTGCTCGCCTGCCCTTCGGCGCCGCGGCATAGCAGCATCAGCACCGACTGCCCGTACAAGATGGCGGCTGTCAGGCCAACGAGCGCCAGGCCAGGATCGAGGCCCGCCAGCATCTCGCTCTCGATCCCGGCTCGCCAGTCCTCGCAGAGAGCCATGAGCCGCCAGCTATGGCTCGCGTCGTCGCCGCGCCGCGCCATGCTCCCTGCCACGACGTCCAGGTCGGTGGCCAGCACTGGCCAGGCGTGGTCCACTGGCCGGCTCGCCGGAGCGGACTCGGCAGGCTGGGATTGCGGGTTGAGTATCCGTGGCATTCCGTCGGCGCGGGACTGGATGCCCACGACGGCCGTGGCTGCCAGCACCACGAGATCGGCCATGAAGACCTGAATGTGATCGAGTTCCTCTGGCCTGACGTTCAGCTGGACGCGGCCCCAGCGCAGGTGCGCGTGGCGGACGTCCGGGGCTGGTATCGGAAGTTGTATCTCATGCACCACCAGCCCATGTGCGGCTGCGATGTGCAGCGCCAAGGTGATCGGATGCCTGGCCACCTTCAGTTCCGCGTCCAGCGGCACGCCGAGGAAGACGCTGATCACGCCTGTCGCGTCCTCGGCCAGCGTCAGCAAGCCTGGATCAAGATCGATCCGGGTGGTGTTCTCGGGCGTAATGCCCAGCAGATCATCGGGCTGGTCCCGGAACACGACGAAGTTAAGCGACTGCGCCCCGGTCCCTGACCTTTGCAAGGCGAGCACGTTCACCGGCTGCTCTAGTGGTGACTTGGACACCCCGCCTGCCTGCCCGCCTGGCTCGCCGGCCGGCGCGGCCTGATCCTGATCTGTGCGGGACAGGCGGTGCAGCAGCTGGCTCGCGCGAGAACCTGGCTTGCCGGCCGGGCGCGCGCTAGCCAGCAAGGAGCTCAATGCCTGCTGCCTATCGCGCTGCCAGATGAGATAGCCGTAGGCGGGGCGGCCTATCATGAGCGCTTCCGCGGTGGTCCTGCGCCACCAGGTGCTGTGCAGCACCGCGTCGTGGCTGTAGTCCGGGGCATCAGTGAAGAAGAGCAGGTCGGCCTCGTGTCGCGGCTGAACGTCAGTATCATCACTGCCGGTGCGAAGAGCTCGGTGCAGCGCTCTGCGCTGGATGTACCACATGAGCCATAGCTCGAATTGCTGGAGGGCAAGGCAGATCCCGGCCCAGATCATGACCCACGCCAGCGATCGGTAGAAGGCGATCGCGACCGCGAGGATCACGGTTGGCAAAATCGTGGCGATAATCAGCGGATTGCCGGAGGGCACGAGCACTCCGCGCACGGTAGACCGGTCCGTGCGCTCGATCCGGCCAAGCTGGATCGCCGAGAACAGCGTGAGGACGAGCGCGAGAACCTCCGCGCTCACCTGCCGCTCAGCCAGCAGCCCTAGCTTAGAGGCGAGGGGAAAGAACAGCAGCTCAACGGAAATCAGCAAGGTGTTGATCCAGCCCGACAGGAGTGCGGCCGAGTAATAGGCCGAGTCGGTGACCGCGATCGGCACCTCCATCCGCGCCGAGTTAACCGCGGATCGCTGCCAGGCCTCGTCGATAACTCGGACCCTGGCCGCCACCACACCCGGGCTGATCGTGTCGGTAGAGCTGCGCCGCTGCATGGGCATATCCAGCCAGCCACCGTCAGCCCAGGCTTTCGTGAGCGCCTCGCGGGCGGCGCCGCTGTCGCCGCGCTGCGTGGCCATCTCGCGCAGCGCCGCCGTGAGGCTGCCGAGCTTTTCGCGAAAGGCCCACGTCTCGGCCTTCGCCCGATATGGCCCGAACCCCTTCTCCGCTGGACCGGCTCCGACGTGGTGGTCACGCAACGTCGCCGCCACCGCGCTTGCCTTGGCCAGGGCCAGGTCGGCCAGGCTCTGGCGCAGCGGCGCCGGCCAGGCCACGTCGGCTTGCAGCAGCTGGCTGGTGACCGTCGCCAGTTGCCTCATCGGGAACGGCCGCTCGCATCTGACGTCGAGCTCGGCGCGCCTGGCGAAGACCAGGGTCGGGTCCGGCGAGATGCCGTCGGGAAGGTTAACCCTTACCTGCCGGTCCGCGTCCGCCGACGGCAGCAGCAGGTCCAGGTGCAGGCTCGCGCTCGGGAAGATCCAGTTCGTGACCCGCAACCGCCGCCGCCACTTGCGGGAACTTGTCCACCTACGGTGCGACGTGGCTGTGGGGCCGAACACATCGGCCCACCGGGCGGGCGCCAGGTGCAGGGCCCGTCCAGGCAGCCTGACCGTCAGCACGGTCGCGTGCTGGTGGCGGTCGGCCGGGATCACGATGACCGTGGACCTGGTGAGGGCGCTGAGGACGAGAATTGCCCGCTCGGTCAGCTGGCGGGCAGCGGCCTTGCCCGCGTGCGGCGCCGGATCTGGGTGCGTGAGCAAGTCAGCGAACGCCGCCAGCATGGTGCCGATCTCGTGCCGCGCGCGGTCGATCCGCGCCATCGGCTCCCTCGGGGCCGTGCGCATCGGATCGTCGCTGTTCAGCAGCGGCGCCGGCACGGTCTCATCCCGAAGCAGCCGGTAGATGGCCGCCGACAGCACCAGCCGATGATCCCGGCTCGCGTCAAATGCCTGTTCGCTGACGTCGCAATGCCGCGCTGCCACGACGTTCACGATGATCTCGGTCAGCGCCGCGGCCAGCCGGTGCCTGACGTCAGCGCGCGGCAAGGTCATCAGCAAGGTGCCCGAGGCATCGGTGACTGTCAGCGTGGAGAACGGCTCCTCGCGTAGCTGCTGGAACGGTGGCAGCACCACGATGGGCAGCCAGATCTGCCCGCTCCAGTCGCGAAACGCCTCATGGGTTACCCGGCTCAGCTCAATGTCGACGTCAATGGCGGTTTCGATAGCGTCAGAACGTCCGATATCAATAATTTCGGATGTAGACCTGATCCACCCGTCATTCGCTATCAAGAACAGCAACTCGCGGCCGAGGGCCGAATCACGATCATAGTTCGCGTCCTGCCAGGCGAATTCGTCGAGCGTGACCTCGCCGATCATGTAGTCAAGCCGTCGTGCCACCTCCAGCAAGGCCGTTATCACAGATCCCCCCAATCAGTCAGCCGAAGGCGCACCAGCGACCAGACCGGCGACCCGCCCCATCGCGACCGGCCGGCGCGCGGCTCAGCATGTCGTGACCCTGATATGAATATAACGTCAAGTCGTCACTTCGGAATCGGCTGCAAAATGCCGTCAATGACGTCCAGCGCTGCTCGGACCCGTCTGGTGGCCTGTCGGCTGCGGCAGGTCGCCAGCAAGCGGGGCCAGTCGTAACATCGATGCCCGTGAGCCTGTCACGGCTGGGAGCGTGGCCGCCGATGCTGTGGGTCGGTGGCGCGCAGGGCGCGGGGAAGACCACTTTGTCCTGGCAGCTGTCCCGGGCCAATGACCTGCCGCTGCACTCGATCGACTTGTGGGCCTACGATCACCTGGCAAGGCTGCCAGCGGATGACTCGCTGGGCGAGCAGCTCGCCAGGGGACCCGAGGCCGCCGCGGATGCCTTCGAGGCCACCAGCCGGCTCCGGCTGGATCTCGTGCTCGGTGACATCGTGGCGCGCGACCTGGGCAAGGTTCCAGCGATCGTCGAGGGCCCGCAGCTCATGCCAGGATTTGCCGGTCAGCTTCCGCCCGGGTGGGGCATCTGGCTGGTGCCCGATCCGGCTCGCGCGCGGCTGGTGCGCCAGGAGCGGCTGGCTAAGGAGGAGGCGCTCGCTAGCGGCCCCGTGACCGGCCGCTCCCGCGTTGATCGCCTCCTGCAGCGCGACGCCCTGCTCGCCGGGCGGATCCGCGCGGGCGCGGCACTATCGGGCAGGCCGGTCATCGAGGTGCCGCCGGTGCCTGACTGGCCGGCGATCGCGGCGGCCGCGGAGTCGGCGCTCGCCCCGGCCCTGCGGTCGGCGCCTCGCCTGACCCCGGGCAGCGAGCTGAGCCTGCAGCGCCGGCATGAGAACATGGCAGCCAGCCGCCAGGGCAGGCTGTGGATGCGCGCTGCCGGGCTCACCGTGATGCCCTCCTACCCGTTCGGCTGCGAATGCGGGACGAGCGGGTGCCGCGCGACGTGGATGACCACGCCCGATGGCTACGCGGCCAGGACCGCCTCCGGACGTCCCCTCACCGCCCACGGCACGCCGGTCGAGGACGCCAGCTAGCCCGGTTTCCCGTCCCCGCCACCGGGCACCTGGTGGATCACGAGCACGTTGCCTGCGACCCGGCGCCCGGCCTCCGCAACGTGCCGGCCCGGGGAAAGGAAGCTGATGGTGGCGGCGAACCATGCTGGCGCTGAGGACACTCTCGGCGAGGTGACCCGCTGGTTCTTCGGCGACTACCTCAGCCGCTGGGTGTCGGTGGTGAACGGCACCCGCCGGGAAGGGCCGGAGTTCATCCTCGACTACTGGGGGTGCCCCATGCACTTCGGTTCTCCGGGCGTGAGCCGGTGGCTCGCTGAGCCGCGGGACGTCACCGGGTTGCTCGCGCAGACGCAGGCTCGCGTCCGCGAGGCCAGGTTCACCCACACCGCGGTCCTCGACTCCCGGGTGACTGTCTTCCACCCGGGCGGCGCGGTGATCGAGGTGATCTGGTCGCGGCGAGCGGCCGGCACCGAGATCGAGCGATGGGCCGTCCACTTCCAGACCATCAGGAACAGCGATGGCTGGCGAGTCATCGGCATTCAGGAAATCGGTACAAGCGCGCAGTCCCTGGATGACGTCTGGCCAGTTCACCGCGGCCAGCACCGCGATCGCGGCTCGCCCGCGCCGCCCTGAAGGAGGACGGGAACCGTGGCGGCCGCGCGCGGCACTGGCAAGCACGCGCGGCCGGGGGCTGGCCGGCTCAAGGCGGCGGCGCGGCCGCCGTACCGGAACGCGCTGATGATCATCGCGATCGCGGTGGTCATGGGGGCGCTGTTCTGCGCCGCCTACAGCCTGGCGCTCGGTCGTGTGAGGCCTCATCACCTCGCGATCGCGCTGGTCGGCAGGCCAGCCGAGCGGCCAGCGCTGGTTGGCGCGCTGGAGCGGGCCGTCAGCGGCGGGCTGGCGTTCCGCCCGTACCCGTCGGTCCTGGCCGCCCGGGCGGCGATCAACCAGCAGGCCGAGTACGGCGCGCTCGTCCTTGGCCCAGGCGCGCCGCGCCTGCTGCTGTCCAGTGCCTCCGGCGCGTCGGTCGCGCGGGTGCTCGAGCAGGCCGCCATCCGGGCATCGCAGGCCCTCGGCGAGCCGATCCCCGTCGTGGACCTGCATCCGCTGCCGCCAGGTGATCCGTCCGGCCTGGTCGAGTTCTACGCGACCCTGGCAGCCTCGGTCGTCGGGTTCGTCACGATGCTCCAGATCAGGGGAGTAGTGCACGGGATATCGCTCGGTGGCTGGCTTGCCCTGATCGTCGTGATCGCGGTCATCGGCGGGCTCGCGCTCGCGCTTGTGGCGGATCCCTTGATCAAGGCCCTGCCGGGGCCGTTCCCCGAACTGTGGTACGCGCTGAGCGCCGAGATCGCCGTGGCCGCGCTGGTCTGCTCGACGCTGATCGTCCTGACCGACCGGTGGGCCATCATTCCGGTCTGGCTGCTGTTCGTAATCCTGGGCAACACCTCGGCCGGGGGCGCCGTCGCGCCGCCGCTGCTGCCGCCCGTCTTCGCGTTCGTCGGCCGGTTCCTGCCGCCCGGCGCCACCGTCAACATCATCCGCACGGCGGCGTACTTCCGCGACTACCAGCATGCCCTGCCGTTCGTCGTGCAGGCCGCGTGGCTAGCCTGCGGCCTTGCCGCGCTCCTGATCTCCTCGCGGTTGCTCAGGCGAGGGCCTGGGCGCCCCCCCCTGAGCAACCGCTCGTGGCGTGATCGCTAGGTGCTGCTCAGGTAGAAGGCCACAGGCTGATCCTGGTAGGTGACCAGCGCAGGCGACGTCCCGGAGACGTACGCGACCGAGGTCTGCGCGATCAGGCGCCAGAAGGAACCGTCGTATCCCACCAGAATCAGCTGCGACCCTGATGCGCCGAAGAAGGCGACGTTGACGCTGTCATCTTGCCCAGCCGCGGCCGCAGCCGCCGCAGCCGCGGAGGGCGAGGCCGATCTCGGCATGTACGGCTGCGTCAGGCCCCAGATCGGCACGCTGTCCTGAAGCCTGGACCACGCCGGCCCGTCCTGCGCTGCCGCCGCGGTCGCGCCGCTCAGCGCCCCCGTTGCCCCGTAACACTGGTACAGCACGTAAGCACTGTCGCCGGTGATGGCAACCGCCGGGGAGTTGCTCATGCCTGGGTACTGCGATGTGGGCGGCGACGCCTGGACCCAGCCGGTGGTCTGCGGGTCGTAGGACACGCACGAGAAGGTCCCGGCGCCGCTGTCGCCGCTGGCGTTCTGGTACACGCAGTACAGGACGCCGTCCAGGACGAAGAGCGCGGGCGAGGTGGGCGGGTAGATGCCGTAGGCGCCAGGAGCGCTGAGCGGCCGCGGACTGGGGAAACCGTAGTCCGGCGGGTACGCCTTGCTGTAGAAGAGCTGCCCGCCGTTCTGGAAGACGCAGAACAGGGCGCCGTTCAGCACCGCCAGGGCGGGCGTGCCCGTGGCGGTCTGCCAGTTGATCGTGGCCTCCTGCAGCCAGGACGCGCCGTTGTACTGCTGGTAGCGGACGTACCCGTCGGTGCCGACGTAGGCGGCGTGAATCAGGGCCGTTCCGTCCGGCTGGGTTTGCGTCACGCAGCCGACGCCGGACGTCGCCTTGCCTGCTGGGGCTGGGAACGAGGTCCACGCCGTGCCGTCCCATGCGAGCGCGTTGACTAGGTACTCGGAGGTCCAGCCGGCCTGATAGGGCGGGTTCTCTGGTCCTTCCTCTGGCCACGCCCATGGCAGGCCCTGCGACAGGAGCACCGCGAGGCACGGGATCAGCTCGAGCGACTGGATCTGCCAGTCCAATAGGGGCTGCCCGGATAGGAGAATCCCGGTCAGCGCCCCGGCCAGCGCATCGACATGGCTCTGTACCACTTGGAGTAGCGGCGGCCAGTCCGAGATGATTTCCGTGAGCGACGACGCGATGGCTCCGGCATACGGGATGCTCGTCGGCAGTCCCCAGTGGCCGGCGAACCCCATCCAGGAGGGGACCGGCGGGGCATAGGAGTAGCTGAACCACTGCGTGGCGTCGTTCTGCACGATGATCGCCCGCCCCGCCTCGCTGTAGTCGACGATGGGGGACCCTGGCTCGTGCTCGGTCCAGTCGGCCATGCCCAGTGCCAGTCCCAGTTCGCCGATGGCCTGGATCCAGTAGGGGCCGCCGGCCTGCGGGTAGGAAGCGTGCGACCCCAGGCCCGCGAACACCTGCACGTGAGTCGAGTTGACCAGCGAGTAGCCGCCCGGGTACACCCATGTGCCGCCGTCGTGCTGGGCGAAGAAGACGCCGATGATGTTCAGCGACGAGTCGATCCGGACGACGATGTGCTCCCAGTCGGCTTGATGATAGGACAGGTTGGTCAGCTTGCTCGCGTGCACGTCTAGCGACCCGTCCCGCACCTGCCCGACAACCGACTCGGCGCCGTTGAAGGCATAGAAGAACCAGTACTGAATATCGAGCCATTCGACGGAGTTGCCGAGCGAGTCCGCTGTCACGGGCACGACATGCACGTAGGCAGTCGCGGACTCGAGGTCACCCGCCCTGATCGCCGCGGCAGCCGGAGGCGGGTCCCAGGTCTGGCCGTCATCGCCCGGGATGAACAGGTAATCGTTGACATCGTCGCCCAGGAAGCGAAAGGCTTCGGGTGCCCACGACCCGGGCGCATACGGCTCGCTGCCATTGCTGGTCACGTGCATGTAGCCGACCTGGCGGAGGTACCACTCCGTCGAGCACGGCAGGTTGATCTCGGCGCTGTGAAAATAGACGATGGGCGCGAACTGCTGCACCAGGCTTGGTAGATCATCGGGAAATGACATCTTTTCTTCTCCTGTCCTGCTGACCCGTCCGGGCCAATCCCGCCCGGCCTCTGCGGGACAGGTTGCGGCAGCCGGGAGTGCCAGGGGCAGGGGCCGAAATGCCCATTCCGCAGGCTAAGCACCTGGTGGCCGGACTCATCGGCTCATGATCGAGGTTTTGCCTGGCTGGTTTGTACCGTTATCGTGACCGTTGTGGCGCGGTCTCCGGCTGGCGAGATGCATGGCTTCGGGTGGACGCTGACCAGTTTCGTTGGCAGGGCAGAAGCGGTGCGCGACCTCGCGGCCATGCTGGCTGACCAGCGGCTGGTGACGGTGGCCGGACCTGGCGGCGTGGGCAAGACTCGGCTGGCCGGTGAAGTCGCCCGCCAGGTGGCGCCGCGCTTCGCCGACGGGGTGTGGCAGGTGGAACTCGCGGGCGTGCGCGATCCGGCGCTGGTGGCGCCGGCGGTGGCGGCGGCACTCGAGGTGCGGGACCAACCGGAGGTACCTGTCACCGAGGCGCTGACCCGGGTGCTCGCCCGGCGGCAGTTGCTGCTGGTACTCGACAACTGCGAGCACGTGATCGGCGCGGCGGCGGCGCTGTGCGCTGACCTGGCCGCCGGGTGCGATGACCTGCGGATCCTGGCGACAAGCAGGGAACCGCTCCGGATCGCGGGAGAGGCCAGCTACCGGCTGGCTCCGCTGGCCCTGCCCGATCCGGCGGTACCCGCTGATGTCGGCGCGTGCGAGGCCGTGACGCTGTTCGCCGAACGGGCCAGCCACGCTGACGCGCACTTCGCCCTGGACGGCCAGAGCCTGACCACGGTGTCGCGGCTAGTGGAGCGGCTCGACGGGATGCCGCTGGCGATCGAGCTTGCCGCCGCGCGGGCGGAAGCGCTGGGCGTGACGCAGTTGCTCGACCGGATCGACAACCGGTTCAAGGTGCTGGTATCCGGTGACCGGCTGGCGGCGGTACGGCAGCAATCGCTGGCCGCGACGGTGCAGTGGAGTTACGAGCTTCTTGATCAGCACGAGCAGCAGGTCTTTCGAGCGCTCTCGGTGTTTCCCGGACCGTTCACGCTCGAGGCCGTCGAGGCTGTCGCCGGCGCCGACGCGGAGCAGGCGGCGCTACGGCTGGTCGACTGTTCCCTGCTTAACCCGCCGCAAGCTGGCCCGGACGGCAGGTTCCGCTATTCGATGCTCGAAACGCTGCGCGCGTACGGAGGCAGGCTGCTCGCCGGCGCTGGTGAGCAGGACGCGGCGACGACAGCGCTGGCCAGCTACGCGCTCGCGCTGGCCGATCGAGCCGCGACCGGGTTGCAGACAGGCCAGGGTGAGCTGGCCGCCGCCCGCCTGCTCGACGCCGAGGACGCGACCATGCGCCAGGTGCTGGCCTGGGCCGTGCGGCGGGACCCGGCGCTCGCTACGCGGCTGGCCATCGACCTGGCTCGCTGGTGGTTCCTGCGCGGTCGCCTGGCCGGGCAGTACCCGTTGCTCAGCGAGCTCGTCGACAGCGCAGGCGCCGGCAGCGCGAGTCACGACAGCGCGCGGTGGTGCGCCATCCGCTTCTGGCTTGGCTGGACCGCGCTGTACTCGGCTGACCTGGCGTCGGCGCTTGGCCACTTCACGACCGCCATTGACGTCATGGCGCACCAGGCGCCGTCAGGCACCCTGGTGGACTGCCTGACTGGCCGCGCGCTGACGCTGCTGAACCTGGGCCGGTCTGACGACGCGATGGCCGAAGCCCGGCGTTCGCTCGATCTGGCGAGGGAGATCGCCTACCCGGCCGGGGAGCCGCTGGCCCTGGCATGCCTGAGCCTCGCCGCCGAGAACGCGGGTGACCTGGATCTCGCCGTGAGCCTGGCGCGGCAGGCCGAGCAGGACACCCGCGATATCCCTGGCTGGATCGCGCGAGCGCGCAGCAACACCGTGACTGGAGTGCTGACCGCGGCCGGCGACTTCGCGGGCGCCGACCAGATCTGCTCGGCCGGGATAGCCAAGTCGAGGCAAGCGGGCGACCTGCTGAACCTGGCGCCGTTGCTGACCAAGATGACCATGCTTGACCTGGCAGCAGGGCGCATCGATGACGCCGCGGCCCACCTGCGGGAGGCGCTTGAGGTCAACCTTCAGGCAGGCGGGCGCGGCGACGTGCTCAACGACCTGAGCTGCTGCGGCTTCCTGTGCGTGGCGCGCTCGCGCAACGCCGATGCGGTCACCATCTGGTCCGCGTGCCTCTCGCTCATCAGGCAGGCGGGATACGAGGAGCCGCCAGCCGACGCGCTTCGCCGCGAGGCGCCCTTGCGCGAGGCCAGGCGAGCGCTCGGCCCGGCGCAGGCCCGCGCGGCCGAGCGGCGCGGCGCGGCGATGAGCAGGGAAACGGCCACCGAGTACGCCCTGATGCTCGCCGCGGCGGACCCGCGGCAGCCTGCGCTGCCATCGGAGCTTGACAAGCTCAGCGGCCGGGAGCGCGAACTGGTCGCGCTGGTGGCTCGCGGGCGCACGGACGCTCAGATCGCCACCGAGCTCTACATCAGCCTGAGCACGGTCAGGTCGCACCTGGACCGGATCAGGGACAAGACCGGCTGCCGGCGCCGCGCCGACCTGACCCGGATGGCCCTGAGCGAGACGCTGGTCTGAGCGGCCTGGGTGGGTCTGAGCGCCCTGAGCGGGCACGCCGACGCTGGCGATTGGGTATTTCTGCCCCGTGGGCCTGGTCAGTCGGTCCGGCGGGGCCGCGAAGAGGAGAGGCCATGGATGCGGGGGTGAACTATCCCTGGTTCAGCTACGGCTGGGATTTCGGGCCTGCTCCTGCAGGGTGGCGAACTGGCGACGATCCGGCCTGGTTCCCGCATATCGGCCAGCACTTGCGGCACCTGGCCACGATCGGGATTAGCGTTGTCCGCTGGTTCATCCTCGGGGACGGCCTCAGCTACGGCACGGGCCCTGATGCGCCGAAGCTGGACCGCGGTGCTAGCCCGGGGGACGGGGCCGGCTGGAGGTTTGGCGTTCCCGGCCTGGCCGGGGAATTCACCGAGCACTTTGAGGCGATGCTCCGGAGCTTCGCTGCGCAGGGCGCGGGGCCAGGTTCGGTCCGCCTGCTGCCCGTGCTTGCCGACTATAAGCTCTGCGAGCCGGGGGTGTGGCCAGTCGTCAGCGAGGACCCCGCCACCGGGCAGGGCGCTGCGGACGAGGGGTGGGTGAAGGGCGGACGGGCGGAGGCCGTCACCATCAACCGCCGGAGCTTCATCGACCAGGTGCTCTGGCCGCTTCTTCGGCTGTCCTGCGATTACCAGGATGCCATCTATGCCTGGGATGTCTTCAACGAGCCTGAGTGGGTGACCAACGGCTGGCATCCGGACGGCAGGAACGACCACCCGGTGGACGAGGGCGAAATGCGGGCGTTCCTGGAAGACAGCATGTCTGCCATCCGCCAGGCCGGGTTCAAGGCCACCATAGGCTTCGGCATGATCGACACCATCCGGCAGGCCCGCCTGCACGCCGACATCAACCAGTTTCATCACTACCCGGACGGCAGCCGCTGCCTCG
Source organism: Streptosporangiaceae bacterium (assembly GCA_030045175.1). Taxonomy (GTDB): domain Bacteria; phylum Actinomycetota; class Actinomycetes; order Streptosporangiales; family Streptosporangiaceae; genus Chersky-822. The sequence goes on from JASIBM010000426.1 coordinate 18,804, forward strand.
AGCCGAACCCGTTTGATCCGCGCCATCCTGGCATCATCGGCGAGTTCGCCACGTCGGCTGCTGAGGACACCTGGCCCGAGTTGCGCCAGCGAAGCCAGCGGGTACTTGAGCGCCTGAAGCTCGCGCAAAGCCAGGGTTATGCCCTTGCCCTGGCCTGGTCATTCCGGGCCGCAGACCGGCACACCTCATGGACCGTGCAGGCCGAGAATGACATCGAATGCTTCACCCACGGGCGGAACTGCCGCTAACCCGGGCTGGAGCTCGTGAGGATGACGAGTTGCCTGGTCGCTCGGGTCATCGCGACGTAGCGGTCGACCGCCCCCTCGATGCCCTGGCCGAATGCCGCTGGATCGACGAGGACGACCAGGTCGAACTCGAGCCCCTTGGACAGTTCGGGGGTCAGTGACCGGACGCGGGACGTCGCCTGGAACGTGGGATCGCCGATGACGCAGGCGATCCCCTCGGCGTTCGCGGCGAGCCAGGCGCCGAGGATCGCGTCCCGCTCGGAAACGGAACCGTGCCCGACCGGGAGGCCGTCGCTGCGGACGGAGGTGGGCACGTTGGCGTCTGGGAGCACGGCCCGGATCACCGGCTCGGCCTCCGTCATGACCTCTGCTGGCGTCCGGTAGTTGATGCTCAGGGACGCCAGGTTGACCTGATCGAGCCCGATCCTTTCGAGCCGTTCCTGCCACGACTCGGTGAACCCGTGCCTGGCCTGGGCACGGTCCCCGACGATGGTGAAGCTACGGGACGGGCAGCGCAGCAGCAGCATCTGCCACTCGGCGTCGGTCAGTTCCTGGGCCTCGTCCACGACGATGTGCGCGAACGGGCCAGCCAGCAGGTCCGGATCGGTGCCGGGCAGCGCCGCCTGGTCGACCAGCGCGTCCTGGAAGTCCTCGCCGCGCAGCATCGTCACCAGGCCGACGCCGTACTCATCGTCGGCCGCCTGGATGAGGTCGTCCACGACCCGGGCCATCTGCTCCCGTTCGGCCGCTACGGCGGCGGCACGCTGGCGCTCACGTCGTGCCGCCTCCGGGTCGCCGAGCCGTTGCCGTGCCGCGTCCAGGAGCGGCAGGTCGGACACCGTCCAGGCCTGGGCGTCGCCGCGCTGGAGCTTGCTAACGTCGGCAGGGCTGAGCCAGGGAGCGCACATGCGCAGGTAGGCGGGGACCGACCACAGGTCCCCGACAAGGTC